>JBCDFI010000064.1:0-15764 GCA_039178155.1 Cyanobacteria bacterium P01_H01_bin.105 | reverse complement strand
CAAATTTTTCCAGACTGGGTGCTGATTGGCTCTGGGAAATATGCCGTCGATCTTGGGGTGAATGTGTACGGTCTGATGCTGTGTACGGCTGGATATCTGCTGGGTGCCGCCATCAATTACAAACAGGTCAAAACCAGCGTAGGGAACACATAGCTGTCTCATGGCCCTTGGTAGTTATGTCAGGGGCCGCAGACCACACAAATCAGACTAAACGCGTTGTTGATAGAGTGCCAGTATCAGAGTTCTGTCCACTCGCTTGAATTTTGTGGCGAATTTTTGTCACCATCAAAAAAGGGATGGCATAGAGAGGATAGAGAACATCGGTGACTGACGCTGTTCGCAGTTTGATAGTTAGCTTAACGGTCCCACTGTTGGGAGGTCTACTGGCTTTGCCGGGGGCCGCTCAAACCACCGCACTTTCTAACAGCGAACTGATCAATAGCGAACTGATCACTCGGCCTGCGGTTAAACTTCCTGCGTCAGAACTCAACAAATGGCCACCTGCTGAGCAGCCGGTAGAGCTTGTATTACAGCTCAACGAACGTCAGCTATATGTCTATCGCGGCGATATCCTAGAAAAATCGTTTCCCGTGGCGGTGGGTAAAACCGGTTGGGAAACTCCCACGGGTACTTTTGAAGTATCTTACATGCTAGAAAATCCGGGCTGGACCAACCCATTTACGGGCGATTTGATGCCTCCTGGACCGGAGAACCCACTGGGGGAACGGTGGATCGCATTTTGGACTGATGGTCGCAATGAAATTGGATTCCATGGCACCCCCAACGGCGACTCCATTGGGCAAGCAGCCTCCCACGGATGTGTCCGCCTCCATAACGAACACATCCGCGAACTCTACGATTTGGTTTCTCCTGGCACGCTGGTAACAGTTTTACCTTAGGT
Source organism: Cyanobacteria bacterium P01_H01_bin.105 (assembly GCA_039178155.1). Lineage (GTDB taxonomy): Bacteria > Cyanobacteriota > Cyanobacteriia > Phormidesmidales > Phormidesmidaceae > Leptothoe. The sequence continues at coordinate 14,863 of JBCDFI010000064.1, read as the reverse complement.
CACGGTTACCAAAGACCTCGAGGGCTGTTATTGGGGGGAGCACCCTCGCCAGCTGTCGGGGTTTCTGTTGCGGGCTCAGCCACTGGCTCATCAGTCGCAGGCGGCTCGTTGGCTGCATCCTCGTTGGCAGATTCTTCGGTTGTCGGGTCATCTGCAACGTCATCTGCTGGTGTCTCTGCGTCTTCTGCCGGCGAGTCTGTTAAAACGGGGTCGCCTGTCTGCTCGTCTGTGTCAGAACCTCCGGTAGCGGCGTCACCATCGGCTGGTAAATCTGGGGCGGTATCGTCTAGGACCCCGCCATCTGGGGATTCTGTGGGCGTTGATTCGTCTGTTTCAGGGACAACAACATCAGTAGTCGGTTCTGGGGTCGCCTCAGGTCCAGGTGTGGGATCGGGAGCACCTTCAAACTCTCCCCCATCGGCGGGGGGCGTAGGAGTGGGGATATCTTGAGCATAAGTTACCGGAATTGTCCCTAACATTAGGCCCATGGCTGACGCTGACGCTAGCCACAAACGCACCTGGGGAAATCGAGTCAAAAAAGTAGCCATAGCTACGCTCCTGGAAAAAACTATCAAGATTTGGATAAATCGATGGAATGATAAACCGACAATTCAGCACTATCGCTATCGCAGGTTAAATCACCATCTACCAAGCGTCCTTGCTGCCATATGCCAGACTGTGAAGTGCCATCAGCGTATATATATACTCCCTCGCCGTTGCACTTATTAAATTCAAAATCGCCGATGTAGCGATCGCCATTTTCTAGCATCCAGATGCCACGACCGCTAAACAGATCGTTTTGGAATTCGCCCACATACTGACGACCATTGTCAAAGGTAAATGTGCCACAGCCGTTGCGCTGACCGTTACGATAGTCGCCATCGTAACGATTGCCATTGGGATAGAGCATGCTACCTCGACCATCAACTGGTTTGCCATCCTCAAACTGCCCGTAAAATTGGATGCCGTTTTGATAGGTGTGATCGGGGGCATCGGCTGAGATCGGGGTAACGTCTGGCTCATTACAGACCAGCTGAATGGTGACGGTGCCATCGGAGGTGACGAATTTTTCAGGTCTAGGGCGGAGGGCAAGATAAAGGCCGATGGCTGTCAGTGCGATCTCGCCAGCCACCATAGCCAATTGAGACAGCCCCATGGGCAAAGTCTTCGGCGGCAATACTGGTGGAGGGCTATCACGGCGAATAGTCGGTTGCCTAGCCTCCGAGACAGGGGATGATTTATCGAGTTGAGAGGGTGCAGACAGCTCAGATGTCGCAGCTACCACCGCAGGCCATCCATCTAAACACGTTCCCTGCAAACAGGCATTGGTAAAGTTGGCATTCTCAGTCACCGCCCCCGACAAATTCGCCTGAGTCAAATTTGCCTCAATAAAGTTACCCTCCCGCAAGTCAGCGGCAGCCAAGCTTGCCCCTTGTAAATTGGCAGTATTAGCATATACACCGCTGAGATTAGCCTCAGCCAGATCGGCACCCTCTAAATTAGCTCCGATTAAACAAGCTCGACTCAGATTCGCTTGACGAAAATTGATTCCCTGGAGCGACTTCTCAAACAAATAGGCAGATTCTAAATCGGGTAACTCATCAGGATGCTCCGCACGCCAGCGATTCCAGGCTTCTACACCCTGCTCTATAAGTTCTAGATAATCTATCGCTATCATGTCAGCCCCAATGCACCCTCAACAAGGTTTGCAAAGACACTCATCCAATGACCGTCATATAACTACTATTACTCCAAAAAGGACGAATATGACGCAACTGCCGTAAGGACGCATGGGTAAACTGTCACACCTATGTAGCAAAAGCCGCCAGCATAAGCAAGCGGCTTTTCGATTACGGGATACCCCTGGCTACACAGAGAGGGTTAAGCTTCGACCCAAACAGAGACCGATCCACCATGGCATCGAAACTCTGCCCAACCCCATTCATTGGTCATAATGGGTGTCTTAACATGCTCCGTTAGATCATAGAACTGAGTATTTGCCTTGCCCACTTCCATCCATTTAGAGCCTTCAGGACCATCACTCATCAGCACAGCCATCGCCTGCGGATGTTCCGCATCTCCCAATCGCGTCCAGCCAATGGTGTTGAAATGATCAAAGTATGTATATTGGGGGCCATGGGCAAAATGCTTACGGGCATACAAAAACTTATCAATCATCCAACGATGAGAGTGCAGGGTAATGGGATATTTGTTGCCATCCTTACCATAGTCTTCGTAGCTAGCACCATAATAATCAGCATAGAAAACGCAAGGATATCCTTCTGAACGTAGCAAAATTAAGGCATAGGCTAGAGGCTTGAACCAGGACTCTACTGGAGCCTCTAGCGCCTGCAACGGCTGAGAATCATGATTTTCAACAAATGTTACCGCATGGGTAGGACGCGTTTGCATCATGGTCCCATCTAAAATCTTTCTCATGTCGTAGTGCCCACCCGCCTTGCTGGCATAGTGGAAGTTGTAGTGCAAGGGCACATCAAATACAGACATTCGCCCTTCAACAGAGTCTACATACCACTGTAGAGTACCTAGATCGTTAAACCAGTACTCTCCAACCATAAACAGATCTTTTTGAGTATGGCGCTCTAGGGCATCAATCCAGAGGGGAAAATACCAGGAAGAAATATGCTTAATCGCATCTAGTCGAAATCCATCTACACCTGTTTGATCTAAATACCACTTGCCCCAGTGCTCAATTTCTTGTTGGACATCAGTGCTCTGAAAATCCACATCAGCGCCCATGAGGTAAGCAAAATTCCCTTTCTCCAGGGCAACATAATCATCAAACGCTTTTCCTTCAAAGAGATACACCGTATCGCCTTCTTTGGTGTAGTCATCATAGTCAACAGCATCAAAGTGCCACCAATGCCATTCAAAATCCGAATATTTCTTACTGCCACTTGGTAAAGAACGTCCCGGAAAGGTGAAGTGAGTATAGGCTTTAATATCTCGCTGCCAGCCCTTAGGATTGAGGCGATCACTCTGCCAAAAAGGAGTAGCCTTCACCACCTCAGAGTGGTTAGCCCCCATACGATGGTTTAGCACTCCGTCTGCATAAACTTGTATGCCATTAGCCCGAAGGGCGCTAACCGCATCTAAATATTCATCTCGAGTTCCGTACTTGGTGCGTACTGAGCCACACTGGTCAAACTCCCCCAGGTCGTACATGTCGTAGACGGCATAGCCTACATCGTAGCCCCCTCCCATACCTTTGTAAGCCGGGGGGAGCCACATCGCCGTAAAACCTGCGTTGGCTAATTCTTTAGAAAGGGTATTGACTTGATTCCACAGATTGCCATCATTGGGCACATACCAATGGAAATACTGCATCATAACACCGTTGACTACGGACATTTCTGACAGCTCCTTTTGAATAACAGATAAATAGGTAAAAAACTGAATTCAGGAATCGGACACCTCATAAGCTCCAACGCCACCAGAAAAGATTCCAAACTTTGATATGTGACATTCATCACATCCTGAGGTCAAACCCCCCAGGCGCTTGTCAAGTGAGTCTGCATCGAGTCTGCCCACAATAAAAAGCTATGTAGGCAAGCCCACATAGCTTTTACATCACAATTCTTACATTGAACAGAACTGACACAAGACCAAGCTTAAAGCTCTATCTTAGTAGCGGCCAACTTAGTAGCGGCCACCACCGCCGCCCTTATTCCAGCCGCCGCCGCCGGACCCACGAGACTCACGGGGCTTAGCTTTATTCACTTTGAGTGCACGACCCATCCACTCAGCGCCGTCTAGAGCTTCAATAGCGGCGGTTTCTTCCGCCTCTGTATCCATCTCTACAAACGCAAATCCACGAGGACGACCTGTTTCTCTGTCAGTAGGTAGATGAGCACTCTTGACTGTACCGTACTCAGCAAAAACCTCAGTCACGTCGTCTTTTGTGGCGTCGTAAGATAAATTGCCAACATAAATTGACATATGAGATTCTCCAAAATTCAAAATTCAAAGGACACAGAGTTATATTCGGAGAACCGTTTGTACAAAAGATTGCATAGCCGAAAATAAATCCTACCAAACGCTAGCACAAGGCATAGGGATAGTGGATAAAAATACGGCAAAAATCAATTTATTTAACATTTTGAGTCGTGTTAGATCTAGCTTATGCACTATCACATGGCCAACATAGGTGGGTAGTCTTGTCGATTAATTTTTAAAGGTCGAAAATATACCTCATCTGACCGAGTCGCTTACAGCTTGATGCCGCTTCATGAATAGCCGTCTTGGCAACAAAATGAATATAATTTGTAATATTTTAGAGGGTGCAGATTGTACTCCGAGCAAAAAATAGAAGGCTGTCTACACCTATACAGTTACTTGAGCCATTACTGTCACAGTAATAACATCAGGGATTGTTGACAATGATTCGAATTTCCAGCCAAGCCGAGCTTCATAATCATTAATCATCGTTAGAAATCCTAATCCTGAGTGAGTAGTATTGTTTTCTCTAGCACTCGTTTCTACTTGTTGTATGTACAATTCCTGTGGATCAGAGGCCAACAGTTTTTTGATAACGCGTTGAAATTCCTCGGTTTGAGTCCTATCTAAATTGTTAGTAGCAAATATAACTGCAACGAGTTCTGGGTTTTCTAAGAAGTAAATACCTAGCTTTACCTGATGGTTAACCGTTTCTAAATTAAATTTTACGGCATTTTCTATCAGCTCATTGGCAACATAGCTGATAGAGCCTTGAGCCTCTTTAATGCGTTGCTCTTCTTCAGGATTATTCTCATCCAACGGTAGAAAATTGATAAAGCAGTTGGCTAAAAAATGTGCTGATAGGCGCTGATTACGCCAGAGATTTTTAATATCCTCTGAGGTGGACGTAAAGCTGAGTTCTAGGGAATCACGATCCGGTGGAAGGACGTTAATATAATCACCAAAGATCTGATGCATCTAACCTTTCTCCTAGAACATCAATTTTGTCATAATTCGTTCGAGGTTTCTTCTAAAGGTCGCTCAATAGGGGGCTATGATGATATAGGAGCCATTACTGTTGTTTAAGAACAAGCAACGTAATATCGTCAAACACTTTTTGATTGCCGATAAACCCCTTAACATCGTTAATAATAGCCCGTTTGACATCTTCAGCCGTACCCTTCCAATTTTGAGCAATAATCTGACGCAAACGGGGCATGCCATATTGTTTCCTATGCAAATTATAGGCTTCAGGAATGCCGTCGGTATAGAGTACGACTCCATCTCCAGGCTGAAGTTTGACGCTAACGTAGTTAATAAAGGCTGTAATATTATCGTCTAAGCCAATGGGCATGCCTAAATCTACGGTGTCAATACTCTCCACCGTGCAATTAGCCCTCACTATCAGAATCTCTTCGTGCTGGCCGCTAATACTCATCCAGCCATCTGAATAGTTAAGAATGGCGAGCGTTAAATTCTTCTCAGAATCCATCCGCTGAACATTCTGATATATTGTACGGTTGAGTGTCTCTAGGAATTGAATCGGATCATGTTCTTGATTTTCTTTGAGAGTACGCACAGCGGTTTGGGTCATTAGCATTAACATGCCGCTTTCTAAGCCATGCCCTGTTACATCCCCGATCCCTAATGTGACGATGCCCTCTATCTCTAGAACGTCGTAATAGTCTCCACCCACTTCATCGGCGGGTTCCATAAATCCAACAATATCTAGGCCTTCAACTCTTTTTAATTCTTCAGCTTTAGGCAGTATCATCTGCTGAATTTGTCTGACGACTTCGAGTTCTGCGCCCATACGCAGGTTTTCAGCCTTCAGCTTTTCATTTAGCGTACTAATCTGAGCATTGGCGCTGGCCAGTTCGGCTGTGCGTTCTGTGACCTTGTCTTCTAAGGTTTCAAATGATGTTTTGAGCTGGCTGGCCATGCTATCAAATGAGTAAGCTAACGTGCGTAATTCAATGACGGGGCTGGTCTCACTGTCTCGTAGTCTGCGGTCTCCATGTTTGAGATCTCCACTAGCAATTGCTTTAGAGGCTTGGGTAATGCGTAAGACTGGCTGGGTGAGCCAGCGGGTGATCAGTAATCCGACGCCAACGGCAGAGCCAAGGGCGAGCAACATCAGTCCGATGGTGTTGCGATTGTTGGCATAGATCCGCTGCATAAAGTCCGCTTCTGGAATAGCAACTACAATTAGCCAATCAAGTCCACGCCCGTCACGGAACGGCAACACTTGGACGAAATGACGCTGACCGTCGAGCTTGAAGTTGAGCTGTTGCGATCGCGAAATTTCCTTGAGACTCCCAAATCGATCGGCGATATGCTGTGCGGTCCCCTGCACAAGCGGATCTTGACTATTCACGGCCTGTAAAAATTGAGGATTTTCTGAATCTCCCATCATCAGGGGTTCATCTACAGAGCTAGAGATTAAGCGGCCTTGGCGATCCATCACAAATGCCTGCCCTGATTTACCAATATCTAAATCTCTCAAGAAATTGCGAAACTCTTCTGGCAAAACAACATCAGCCGCACACACCCCCAACAGCCTTTGCCCAGACTTATCATAGACGGGGAGCGCTGCTGTGATATTGGGCAGACCTGTCGTAAACGCAATGTAGACATCAGTCCAGACCGGCCGCTGGGCTTGGGTGGCCGCTCGATACCAAGGTCGCTGTCTAGCGTCAAATATCGTCTTTAGCTGACGTAAAAAATAGGTGCGCTGACCTCGGACATTTAAGGTGTAGTATTGACGCTTCCCATGTGTTGAAACATTACTATAAGAAAGTTGTAAAGAGCCATCTTCGGGCGCTCGTAGGACGCCAAAAAAATCTCCTCTATTGTTGCCACAGTAAGCAAATGCAAGATTGGGAGAGATTTTCATCTGTTGATATAGCTGAGCTTCTCCACGGGTAGCATTTGCAATATCAATCACATTGTGGCTCAACGCCGTCGAATTGAGTCGATTTATTTCATGGGGGGTTTCAAAATATCCCTGTAGTTCTCGCTGAATCCGGGCTGAGACCTCTGTACGTAGCTGAGAGGTCAAGTCTTGCACCGCCTGCTGACTATTACGAAATGAAAGATATCCCACTAAGCCTACAGTGGCGCAAATTTGGAGCACAAATGGAACCACAAGTATTCTGCGGATAGGAATACGAAAATCGCTAGATACTCCACTCAATAAGCGTTTCATGCTTCTACGCCATCGTTGGCTGCTGGGGATTGTAATTTACTGGCTTCGCCATGCTCCCATACTTGTTTATTTCAAAGCTTGTAGAGAAATTATCCTTTACAGGGAGTGCTCTTGTAGAAATGTTTCTATCGCATCGATTAGGCGATCGATTTCAGACTCTGTCGTAAAGTAGTGGATACAGGCTCTCACGCAGTTCGGCGATGACATAGTGCGCAAATAGAACTGCTTTAATTCTAGGTCGCTAATAAGCTGCTGGTGTAGAACCGGAGAATAATTTCCAGCTTGAAAAATTTGAAATGAAACAAGTCCAGACTCTGGTGGAGACTTCAAGAGACACTGTATAGAACGCAGACCGTTGAGCTTACCCCAAAGATAGCTGCTGAGCTGACAAATACGAAAGTAGCGCTCTTCTGTCGTTCCCCAGTTATTGTGGGCTGCGATCGCAACTCGTAACCCACTACACAACGCCACGTTCGACGTCGCCACTTCATAGCGGCTAGCATCAGACTGCCAGCCTGTGGGCTGGGCCTGTCTGTTTACAGTAATGCCACGCCAGCCAATAAACGTAGGGGCAAGTTCGGCCATAGCTTCGGGACTGATATAAAGACCGCCTAACCCCGCCGGACCGCAGTACCACTTGTGCCCTGTAAATGCATAAAAATCGACACCCGTTTCCGCCAGCTTCAAGGGCAACATCCCCACTGACTGGGCTGCATCTGACAATACCCGCACAGGCTCAGTCCGTTCATGACAAAGCTGACAGATTTCTTTGAGCGGCATGACCTGCCCCGTATTCCAGAGAATATGACTCACCACTACCAGACGGGTTGTCGGGCGTAGATGGGCTGCAATCGTAGCCACCGGATTGGTGGTCGCCAGTTGACTAAGATGAGGAAAAACACTCACTTCTAAGCCATAGCGGCGCTGCAGCTCGTTGACCGTCGCAAAAATTCCGGGATGCTCACAGTCAGACAAGAGAATATGATCGCCCCTAGACCAAGGCATCCCCCAAAGGGCAATATTGCAACCAACAGTCACATTTTCTGTTAAAGCAACTGTCTTAGCTGACACATCCAAGGCGTCAGCCAACATCTGACGAGTTTTCTCCCCCTCAGCCTGCATCCATCGTTTAACGGCATTGCTAAAGGGACCTAACGTTTGGACTGTTTGATGGGCATCCTGGATTGCTTCAAGGGCATCCAGGCCCATCGGTCCCTGACCGCCATAGTTAAAGTAGGCTTTGTTTTGTAAAGCTGGAATTGTCTGACGATATTGCGCAAGGCTTACACTCATGAAGACAGAACCAAGCCAGTTAAAGATTGATCAAGTTTAATCTATTCTGTATGGGTTACATTGTCCGTAAAATAAGGCTTTCTTAAGGCTTCCTCAGAGATGTTAGAGAATTCCTGACAGACACCCCAAAAGTTGAACGTATTTACTATCAGACCGGGTAAATTGTAAAAGAAACTACTGTTCCGCATTAATCTATTGATTTAGACGTTAATGCTTTAGCGACCATAACGGAAACCAATTCATGCGCCTTTCACGCTCAATTTTGCTACTAGGGCTAGCCGCCCTAACCAGCTGTGGCCCGTCAACGGTAGCTCAGTGTAATGAGTTTGCCGATGTGATTAATCAGGCCCAGGTGTTTAAGGATGAGTTTGAAACCGAAATTGATAGCTTTACCCAACAGGCCCAAGGCGCTGAAAGTTTAGGAGACATTCAAACGGCAGCCACGCAATACATCAGTGCCGTTGAAAAAGTGGTAGGCAGTATTGATGGCATGGTAACTAGCCTCAATGAGCTGGAACTCTCTGATGAACAGCTATCTGAGTATCGCAATGGCTATGCAAACATCATTTCTGGCTCAGCCCAAGAATTAAATGTGGCCGGTGAGGCCATGCAGTTAGTTGCCGATGCTGAATCTGAAACTGATTTGAGCAATGTACTAGAAGAATTTCAAGGGAAGGCCAATACTGCGTTTACTAAGTTGCAAACCCTGTCTCAGGATGAAGCCACTCTGGTAAGTGATATCAACAGCTACTGTGGTGCCGAGGTACCCATAGGGACCGAAGAAGCCGTTCCCGAAGAAGCCGTTCCCGAAGAGGCACCCGCCGCTGAATAGGTAGACCTTCACGATAGAATCAAAAGCGCCGCTTGCTGATGCTATTGCCATGGTTACTTCGTCTTCTGCTTTGCTGATCAAAACTGATGCCTCATCACATCAGGCATGGACCATCACCGCCAGGGGCAAAGGACTGCAGGGACGTCTACAAATACCCGGTGATAAGTCTATTTCCCATCGGTCTTTAATGCTAGGAGCTTTAGCTAGCGGCGAGACTCGTATCAAAGGCCTGCTGCTAGGAGAAGACCCTCGCAGGACGGCGGTCTGTTTCGAGGCGATGGGGGCTGAAATATCTGATCTTGAAGCGGAGTGGGTCACGGTTAAAGGCTTGGGTGTGGGGCAACTGCAGGAACCGACTGCTGTTTTAGATGCAGGCAATTCAGGCACTACCCTCCGACTCATGTTAGGGTTGCTAGCCTCTCAGCCAGGGCGCTTTTTTGCAGTAACCGGGGATAGCTCGTTGCGATCGCGACCCATGGCACGGGTGATCAAACCGCTGACGGCAATGGGAGCAAAAATCTGGGGGCGTCACGATAATCAGCTAGCTCCTTTGGCTATTCAGGGCCAAACACTGTCCCCCATTCACTATCGATCCCCCATTGCCTCAGCCCAGGTAAAATCCTGCGTCCTACTGGCGGGGTTGTCAGTCGACGGCGATACGACGGTAACTGAGCCAAGTCTTTCACGAGACCACAGTGAACGCATGCTCAGGGCCTTTGGCGCTCAGCTCACAGTTGAACGAGAGGCCTGTCGAGTTACCCTGCACGGCCCTAGCCAGCTCCAGGGACAGACAGTCATTGTGCCAGGTGACATTAGCTCAGCAGCCTATTGGATGGTCGCCGCTGCCATTGTCCCAGGGTCTGATTTAGTGATTGAAAATGTCGGTATTAATCCCACGCGCACCGGCATTCTAGAAGCCCTACAGCGGATGGACGCCGATATTACCCTAGAAAACAGTCGTGAAGTCACCGGAGAACCGGTAGCCGATATCCGAGTGCGTACCAGCCAGCTCAAGGCTTGCACCATTGGCGGTAGTTTAATTCCTCGGTTAATTGATGAAGTACCGATTCTAGCCGTCGCAGCTCTATTTGCAGAAGGAACTACCCGGATTCAAGATGCGGCAGAACTGCGGGTGAAAGAAAGCGATCGCATTGCCGTTACCGCCAGTCAGCTCAATCGCCTAGGAGCCTCGGTCAGCGAGCTATCTGACGGTTTAGAAATTCAGGGGGGAGCCACCCTGACCGGTACCGATGTGGATAGCTTTACTGACCATCGCATTGCCATGAGTTTAGCCATTGCTGCGCTGCGGGCCAGCGGCTCCACCACCATCCATCAAGCCGAAGCCGCCGCTGTTTCTTATCCTCCCTTTGCCCAAACCCTAGAGAAATTTGCTCTTTAATGCCCATAGCGCTGTTGGGCTCCCCGTCCTCGATTGATTTCAGACGGTCTCGGGCACTCTAGACCAACTGTAAAAATTATCAAACTGGGGCGGGCCGGGTACACCTAACCCTTGACGTGCCAGCTGTTGCCCTGCCTCTGATTAGGGTTGCAACGTAGCATTTATGCAAAAGATTTTATTGATTGGGTCATCAACGTCACAACCGTCAACAGCTGTCCAAATGATTGCAGCCGCAGGCTATACCGTTGAGCAGGCGAAGACGGGCGCTACGGGTTTAGAGCTGGCCCGAACTCTAAATCCTAATTTAGTTGTCTGTGACTGGGATTTAGCTGACTGCGATGGGCATTACGTCCTGACACAGATACGCAAAGATCTCCAGTTGGCGATTACCCCATTCATCCTAATCAGCTCACTGTACGATCATCAACACCTGCGCCACACCATGCAGCTAGGTGCCGATGATTGTCTGTTGCGCCCTTTTTCCGAAGATGTCTTAGTGGCTGCGATCGCAGCTCGCCTAAAACATCAGGATGCCATTACCAATCACTACCTCAGCCACCTACGCCTGGCTGCAGAACACCTCAATAGACTGTCCTACTATGACAGTCTCACCAAGCTACCCAACCATCTCTTGTTTCAGCAACGATTTACCCAACTTACCCAAACCTCATCCCATCCGGTGGCCCTACTCTCCCTGAGCTTGGATCGCCTTAGACAAATTAACAACATTTTGGGCTATCCCGCCGGAGATAGTCTCTTGCAGTCCACCAGCTATCGACTTCAATCCTGTCTACCCACAGGTACCACCCTGGCCCGTCTAACCGGAAACCAGTTTGCCATTGCCCTTGGGCATGTGGCACACCTCGAAACAGTAAAGCAGCTGGCAACAGAATTGATGGATGCCCTGAGCCGTCCCTTTTCACTACCGGGGCATGAAGTCTTTCTCACCGCCAGCATAGGTGTGGCCATGTATCCAGATAACAGCCAAGAGCTTACTGTCCTCATGCGTCAGGCCGATGCCGCTCTAGAGCACGCCAAACAGCATAAAAGTAACTACTGCCAGTTTTATCAACCCGATATGACCGTTGCCACCGAACATCAAATTCGGTTAGAAACCTGGCTACGCTATGCCTTAGAACGCGACGAGTTTGAAGTCTATTATCAGCCCCAGCTAAATCTACGGACGGGACGTATTGAAGGAGCCGAAGCCCTAATCCGCTGGCACCATCCCGAAGCTGGCACTATATCCCCTGGTCTGTTTATTCCACTTGCAGAAGAAACAGGACTGATTAATTCAATCGGGCAGTGGGTGCTTGAAACAGCCTGCCGACAGGCATACCAATGGCAGACCATGGACTTAGGGCTAAGCCACATCTCAGTAAATCTATCTAGCGTTCAATTTAATCAAGGCACATTGAGTCAACGGGTAGAACAAACCCTTCACAACACCGGCTTGGCCCCGCGCATGCTAGAGCTAGAAATCACCGAAACCGCCTTAATTCAAGATGCTAACGCCGCCATCAGAACCTTAAATAAACTCAAAAATTTGGGAATTCGGCTAGCTGTAGATGACTTTGGCACAGGTTATTCATCCCTCAGCTATTTACAAAAAATGCCAATCGACACCCTCAAAATTGACAACTGCTTTGTTCGAGGCGTCACGACCGATCCCAAAAATCAGGTAATACTCAAATCAGCCATTCGCATGGGACACGATTTGGGGCTTTGCATTATTGGAGAAGGTGTGGAAACAATCCATGAACAATCCTTACTTGAGACCTATCAATGTGATTTTGCTCAGGGGTATTTGATTGGTAAACCCATGAGTGCTCAGAACTTACAGACCTATTTAGAACAGCGCTTAACTCTGGTCAGCTTAGCTTCATAGCCCTTCTTCTTTCCCTGCTATCTTGTTGTTTGTCTGCCGCTTATTTGCTGGCTTGTCATCAGCCGCTGCTGCAACCTTCATCGTGCTGTCACTGTCTCTGGTCGGCTAGAAACACCGTAGTTATGACAGGGGGCAGGGAATAATAAATACATCACTAAGTAGTACATATTACGAGGCTGGGGCATGCAGCCCGCCCTAACCAGCAATGGGCGAGTTACCATAGCGTTAACTCTAGACCGTTTTCATACATCAGCTCGGGACACCAATAAGTCACCGATAAGTAAACAACGTTTTTAGATTGCGGGTTAAGCAAAACTTATGTGGCAAAAGCTGAACAACTATGTCCGCAATATCGAAACATATCGGGATATGAGCCCTGATTTATCTGTGCGTGAGCAGGTGAACCAGTCACTACGTCAGCATCGCCGTCCTCTCTCGTCAGCAGCCTGGTGTGAAGAATGTTATCGCGTCACCCAGGCCAGCCTCAACACGTTGCTATTTGTTTATCACGCTTTAGAAACCTATTCTGGTCTTGAGTTTAATCGAGTCAGGCCCCAGGACCATCTGGTCAATGATCTGCAATTTCCGATGGTGTGCTGGTTTGATTGGTCGGCTAGCTTTTGCGATGACATCGTGACTCACTTTGGCATAGATATTAGCGATTGCTTTGATGAAACCCGCTTTGATACCCTGACCGACCTAATTATGTTTTTGGATAGTTGTATAGCTAGTCGATCGTCTCCAGCGAGTTAGGCATGGCATCTTCGTTATCAATTAGACGATTAATATTACAGACCAACACTCATTTGGCAGGGGTAGGACAGCGTTACACTAAAATGTAATTTGGCACTCTTATCGACTAGCCTTGCCATGCCTAGAACTCAGCGTAACGATAATTTCATCGATAAATCCTTTACGGTCATGGCCGATATGATCTTAAAGATGCTGCCGACCAAGAAGCAGGCTAAAGAAGCCTTTGCCTACTACCGCGATGGGATGTCTGCTCAGGCCGACGGTGAGTATGCAGAAGCCCTAGATAACTACAACGTAGCCCTAGAGCTAGAAGAAGATCCCTACGACAAAAGCTTTGTTCTTTACAATATGGGGCTGATTCACGCGAGTAACGGTGACCATGACACGGCCCTAGAAAAATACGCAGCAGCGATTGAACTCAATCCTCGCATGCCTCAAGCTTTAAACAACACAGCCGTTATTCATCACTATCGTGGGGAGCAGGCTGAAGCGGCTGGCGATAAAAAAAAGGCTGAGGCCCTTTACGATCAAGCAGCTTCCTTCTGGCTCGAAGCGTTAAGGATGGCTCCAAATAACTATATTGAGGCTCAAAACTGGTTAAAGAATACGGGCCGAATGGCGGCAGACGTGTTCTTTTAGAGACGTAATCTTTGTAATGGGATTTGCCCACCCTACGCTTATTTACCCTTTTCCTATGATTGATTTAGAACAGGTGCGCAAGGTAGCGCTATTGGCTCGATTGGAGCTAACTGAAACAGAAGAGCAGCAGTTTACAGAGCAGCTGAATGGCATTTTGGACTATGTGCAGCAGCTAAGTGAGCTGAATACAGACAATATTGAACCGACCACTCGTGCCATTGAGCTGAGCAACATTACCCGACAAGACGCCTTGGCCCCCTTCGAAGATCGCGAATCTATTCTAGATATTGCCCCCGATCGCGAAGATGACTTTTTTAAGGTGCCGAAGATTCTGGGGAGCTAATTGCTAGCGTCTAAGAATTTTAGGTAGTCGTTACTCATTTCTTTGACAGCGGCTTCGTAGAATTGCTGGCCGTGCTCTGGAGTCGCTAGATCAGGGTTGGAACCCATGCGGCCATCGGTATAAAACTGACGAAAATCGGCAGCGCCATAAATGCGATGGCCCGAGGGAGCTACCTGGGGTTCCAATTTGGCTGACTTGATAAAATCAGGGTATGCATATTGGGTTAGCGCGACTTCGCTAGGAGTTGCGTGGGAGCCTTCTTGATCGCCGTAAAGTTCCTTAGCTAAGGTATAAACGGAGCGACACATAAACCAGTTGGCTAGCTTACAGCGCACCTGGTTGGCCCCAGCAATATTGAAATCCGCCAAGGTGGCATAGGTTTCAGAAAAGGCTGCTTTAAGGGTGGCCATGTTTCCGCCATGACCATTGATAAAGTAAAACCGGGTGAACCCAGCTCGAGCCAGGGGTTTGACATAGTCTTGGATGAGGGCAATCAGGGTGCTGGGGCGCAGACTAATGCTGCCAGGGAAAGCCGTATGGTGTAAGGCCAT
>JBCDFI010000063.1:0-15838 GCA_039178155.1 Cyanobacteria bacterium P01_H01_bin.105 | reverse complement strand
GCAGTGGCAGCCAGCAGTGTGGGGATCATTAGAACGCCAAACCAACCTACGTAGAGGCGGTTCTCGGTGCTAGTAACCCACTCACAAAACTGATCCCACAGGTTAGCGCTTGAGCGCTGCTGTAGAGTAGTTGTCATGATTGAATAATTGCGTTGTAAAGGTACGGTATGTATCGCTCTCAGAGATTAAACTAATATTCTCTGTTCGCTTGTATACAAATGTAACGTATCTTTTTAATTAGTGCAACATCGCTTAATGTCTTCTTTGGTTTTTGCCTTTTGCCTGGAGTAAGCCCACCAGCCTAATCTCTAAGAATGCGGTTTAAGGGTTCAGGAGTAGCGACTACACGTTTAACTCGATTAGAACTCAAAATATATGTAAGGTACGGTTTCTGTAGGAGCTAAGAGCCAAGCTAGATAGAGCCCAACTGGAATTAGCATAAGCTTGAGGGGCCAGCTGATTTGCAGCTTGAGTTGGTGTTTAAACCCATGAAGCAGCGCCATTATGCCGGCTAGCCCCAGTAGCATAAGAAGTGCACCGCCACGGCTAACGTCTAGGGACTCTAGGTAAACTTTTTGAGCAAACTGGACATCGGCTGCCTGACTAAAGAAGTGGTTAGCGACGAGTCTCATATCCTGTAGAGCGGGTAGACGGAAGGGCACCCAGCTGAGAAATACAAACAGCTGGGTGATGGCCCAGGCGCTGATAACTCCAGGCCAGCTGGTCCAAAAGGCTTTAAGTCCTGAGTGAGTATCGGCTATGGCCTGGTTTAATCGATGAATTACCAGAGCCAGACCATGCAGCAAACCCCAGATTAAAAATCCCCACTGGTCGCCGTGCCAAATCCCAGCAACCAACATTACAATCAGCAGATTTAGACAGGTTCTGCTTAGTCCTTTACGAGACCCCCCTAGGGGAAAGTAAAGATAATTACGCAGCCAATCGCCCAGGGTAATGTGCCAGCGTCGCCAGAATTCAGCAATGTTGGTGGTGAAGTAGGGAAAGTCAAAGTTTTGTGGCAGTTGGATACCAAACAGCAGAGCACTCCCTCGGGCGATATCAACATAGCCGCTAAAGTCCAGATAAAGCTGTAACCCATAGGCAAAAATGGCTAGCCACAGGTCGCCGCTACCGGCTCTCTCTAAATTATCAAAGCTAAGGTTTACCAGTAGGCCAATGCGATCGGCTAGCAGCAGTTTTTTGGCTGCACCCGAGGCAATTAGCCAGCATGCTTCAACTCCCTGCTCTAGGTTAGGTAAACGAGGCTGCTTCATTTGGCTGATATAGCCTTGAAAGCGAGTAATCGGGCCAGCAATTAGCTTTGGGAAAAAGAGCTTATAGGCTGCAAATTCAATGAAGTGATTAGCTGCAGGAGTTCCGCGATAGATGTCTACCAAGTAGGCAATGGATTCAAAACAGAAAAAGCTTAGTCCTAAGGGCATGATCAGCTGTAAGCTGGGGTTGATCGTTGCCGTCATTGGGGTAACGTACTTAAATCCCAATAGGAGTAACACGTTTAGGCTAATTCCTACCCATAGCAGCCCAAGCCGTTTTCGATCCCAGTCTTGCTGCGCAAAATGCCACTCTTCATTGGGGATACGCCAATCTAGGGGGGCGCTGAGACGACGTCCTATCAGGTAGTTGGCCAATATCAGGGCAAGTAAAAGTGGTAGGTACTGCAGCTGTAGTGAGCTGTAGAAGACCAAACTAACTAAAAGCAGTAACCATAATTTGAGACCACGACCGGGTAAAAGCCAGTAAATAACACCGGTGCCGATCAGAGATAGGCCATACAAGATGGAAGACAGCGTCATTGTAGAGAAGGGATATCTATAAGTACGGTAAGTACGGTATTAATCGGTAGCTACGGATGGATCGAGCTTGGACCAAGGAATCATGGGATCTTGAGCTAATCGATTGGATAGTTGATAGGCTCCAAATCGATTTAAGTGACTGGGGTCAGAAAAGTAGTCATAGCGTCTGGGCCATAGCTGGCCTAGGTCACGATATAGCAATCCCGATTCTTGAGCAGCCAGCTGAAGCATGTAGCGTTGAAAGCGACCTTCGACATCTAGACGTGCCGAGTCGAGATATTCATCGGTAAGCGGTGTGTTAACAAAAACAACAGCAACATCTTCGGCTTGGGTGAAGGTCAACATCTGTCTGAGGGCATTCACCTGAGGCCCATCCATTTGGAAGGCCTTGTAGTCGCCATCGTAGGCTCCGGCCACCCGTGGATGGTCAAGATAGTAGGTAGCTGGATTAAATTGAATGGCTAGGGGTAAAAATCCGTCAGCGTCAATTAGGTCGGTTTCAGTGGGATTGACGGCGGCTGGTTTGGAAGGGTTATTCGGGTTGGCAAGACTCGCCTGGGATACTTTCTGGAGGCGGGTGCGTTCTCCATAGGCTGAGGAGATCTGACTCAAGGACTCGCTTAATCGTTGATCGATGCTGGTGTAAAAGCGATTGAGTTGCTGTGCAGGGTTTAGGGTAGAACCCGTTACCTGAGCGTTGCTTTCGGGAAAGAGTTCACCGCTAATGAGTTGCTGATATCCGTCTGATGTGGCGATCGCATTAAACGTCACATCCACCCGTGAACTATTAAACGCTCGCGCTCCATCTGCCCAAATAATTACCTTAGGCAGCGGATAGTTAGCTAATAGTTGTCGCACAACCAGATCAGCGATCTGAGCCGTGGCTCCGTTTATCCCAAAGTTAAAGATACTGACATCCTCATACCCAAGGGTGCCAAGGGTGCGTCTGAGGGCGGTTGGATCCACACCGCGCAGAGCCCGAGAGCTGCCAAATATCAACACATCAGGCGCTCCCTCCTCAGCCACACGCCAGTCATAGAGAGCCAGTTTTTCGTTGAGCTGCTGGCTTTTGAACGGGGGAAAGGGAGAGGCCTCTAGCACTTCAGCCATGGAAACCGTCGTTTGAGGAGGACTGCCCAATAGGTCTGTATCGTTAATAGCCGAACTGGCAAATCCTGGTAGGTCATCATCCAATGTCATACCATCATCTTTTTGTCCCCAGTTAAGCTGAGCTAATTCTTCTTCAAAGGTGGATGGTTTTTCCTGTTGGCGAGGGATCACAGATGGCGTTTGCTGAGCCCTTATAGCCATCGTTTGAGTCTTAAATAACTGACCTGCAATCCAATCTGCTTGAAAAGCCAACAGCAGACCCAGTGCAGCCCAAGCCATGGCAATACGACGTCGACCAGGCATGCGAGCCCCCATTAGTGGCTCTTCAGGGTTGGCAGTCGTCGATGTAAATAGCTGAGTTTTAATCAGCAGCGCCCGTATCTGTTCAGTAACTCGATGCGGCCAAGCATGTTCCCAAGCCTCAGCGGTTACAGCGTCATCTGGTTGTATCAGATCCCCTAGATAGGCATCGGATGCAGCAAATTCAGGCGCAGCCTCTGGAACCAAACGCTTTTTAGGCTGACGGTCATAGCCATAGTTCCAGTCAGGTCGCTTTTGTCCGGCACGGCGACCATAAATACGGACGCCAGCTAGACCTTTAATGGGCTGTTGACGCAGATACTGCTTTAGCTGTGGCGCTATTTGACGTCGTGATGGACACACGGGCGCATCTGTCATCACGTGTAACCGTTGCTCTCGCATCAACAGCTGTACACGAATGCCGCCGGTTGATAGCTGCTCATCGAGATCCGGATTGAGTAGCTTGGTTAAACAATAGGCGATGGCAGGGAGATCGCCTTGCTGCGCTAGGGTAGCGGTGGGAACGGCTAAATCTGGGTGTTCGCTAGCCGGTAAATCTAAACACTGGAGCCATACCGGATTTACACCATCTAGACTAGGACCATAGACCATAGCTCGTCCCAGACCTTGGGGAGCTAACTGCTCTAAAAGCGGTGCGATCGCATCCATAATCTCAGCTTCGGACCCACCGGCATAATCGGCTAATGGGTCTCCCGTTTTAGCCCCCGTCGCAGCCATGGTTTGTCCAACCGCCAGCGGCTGACAGACTAAATGCAGCGTAGAGTCTTTGACCTCAGACAGCACGCTCACATCCAATGGAGCCAGTGCTTGATTGAGTAATCGAGTAATGGAATCAGTATCTCCCCAGCGACTCCATTCTTTTAGGATCTCTTCATCCGGTGTCAGGTCTACCCGCAGTCGCCAGTCTGGGGTATTTTCTCCCAACACCTGTACCGAAATTACCGCATCTTGAAACTGAGTAAGCTTGAGGTCCCGCAGCCGCTGAGCAGTGGGTTCAGCAATCATCGCTGGGTCTGGGCTATAGGCCGCTCGACACAAGATCCACAGTCGGTTAATCAGCTCTCGACTGGGGTCAACGGTAGTCGTTGTGGTAGATGTCGTGGCGGTAATCACGCCTCGAGCCCGTTTAGCCTTACCAGGGACGGCGTTAACCACCACATCTACACCTACATCCAGCGCGCTTAGGGTTTGGCTTAAGTAGCGTGCGATCGCATCAGGATCTCCCTTGCGAGCCAGACTGGCATTGGACAGCACAATAGCCGATGTCGCATCATCCAAATAGCCAATACCCGATGTCAAATGAGCGGTTGAACGCTTCATTTCATCGAGATCAGCGCTGGTTTCCACCAGCTGCTCCAGATGACGCTCCAGACGGTTTAGATAGACGGGCGTAGACCAATCAGGCTTTTGCTCTTCCGAACGCCCACTATAAAAATAAAGCTGATAAATATGAGGAAAATCCTTGAGGAGTGATGCTTTACGATCTGGATCTAGAAGCGAGCGTACCAGCCGTAATAAAACATATTCGCGATCCAAGCCTGCAGCTGTTTGGGCATACACATGCAAAATATTGCCCCTGAGCTTGATGTTTAACGTGCAGCTAGCACTGTTGACCACATCTTCAAGCCAGGGCAGCAAGGCCTTCGGGTCCAGTGTCGATGGTTGATCAGATTTTACGTGACTGAACATAGCCCCTCAGATCCCATAACAGCTCGGCAACCAAAATACTTCGACCGCCAAAATGTAGTTTCCCAAGCCCGTTTAGTCAAGTAGTAACTTGAGTTTCTCCTTAGGGATAGCACAGATATCAAAAAACTAAACTCAGAGCAACACACCTTCAAAACTCCCCACCGAAGCAACTATAGGCCTAGGTCAAAGTCATCTATAAACGCCCCCATAGACATCAGCTCTGCAGACATAAGTCTATATACAGTTCGCAACAATTAAAGTAGGAACAGCCTCTAGAGTCAGCAGCACCTGCTAGGTTGTACATAGCCCTTTCCCAAAAAAATCAGAAGAAGTTCAAAGAGCTGCTACCGCACAAACTGTATCAGTAGCGTCGGTCATCATATTCCCTAAAGTTGCTATACGTTTACTACGAGTACCTTACTTATGCAACCTTTTCGTGAAAAATCCACTCCAAAAACAGTAAACGACTTGCCGTTTACGTTGGTTAACAATCCTCAAATAGGCCTAGCCTTGGCCACCTTACCCTTCGTAGGGCTCTTGCTTGTAGGACGTATCCTATCCTACTGGCTCATGCAGTTTGGGATGGCAAGTGAAGAGATATTTCGCGGCACTCAGCTGCCGGTATTAGATCCCGATCCCCGCAGACCTTTATAAACATTTTTGGCAATCCTTCAGACAGAAGATGCTTTGGATAGTCCGAAAGCCTCTACAATTTTCTCGGAGATGCTGACCATGGGCAATCTCTATCTTTCCGTCGTTACTACAGACGTTGAATGAGTCCAACTGTTTCCTACCAAGATGATATGCTCCTAATGAAAACCGAGAGTCTTTCCGTTCCGGAGGCATCTGAAGCGTTTCTAAGGCACCGCTTAACGACGGTTGAAAGCATCTGGGAATCAGTTTTAGAGGCTGAATGTGGTAAAGACTTAGTCAGTTTGCTCAACAACATTCGCCGAATGTGTGCTCCAGATGGTCAGGCAGATCCGGCCCTAGATAACGCCAATGCCCTACAGCTGATTGAGCAGCTAAGTTTAGAAGATGCCATTCGGATGGCGCGAGCCTTTGCCCTTTACTTTCAGCTGATCAATATTGTTGAACAACATTATGAGCAGCAAGATCAGCGAAAACATTATCAGGCCGTTGCGGATAGCATAGGTAACGGCGCTAACCACACGTCTCAAAAGTCTTCTGATAATGGCGATACATTTTTAACAGACTTGGTCAGCACCGATGTTGGAAATGTCGCCCAAAAGGAGCGCGGCACCGGCACTTTTCACTGGCTTTTTCCACTTCTCAGCCAGCTCAATGTTCCTCCCAGGCATATTCAAAATCTGATCAACCAGCTGGATGTACGCCTAGTATTCACGGCTCATCCGACCGAAATTGTTCGTCATACCATTCGTGACAAACAGCGTCGCATTTCAACTATATTCCGTCGTCTGGATCTAGCTGAAGAGCAGGCTAGAATGCGTGAACAGGCTTCATCTTGGGAAATCACCCAGCTTGAAGAAGAGTTAACCGAAGAGATTAGGCTCTGGTGGCGCACGGACGAGCTACATCAATTCAAACCATCGGTTTTAGATGAAGTGGACTTTACTCTACACTATTTTGATGTAGTGCTGTTTGAAGCCATTCCTGAGCTATATCAGCGATTTAATCGCGCTCTTAGCAGAACCTTTCCTGGCCTTAAGCCACCCCAACATCGGTTCTGCCGTTTTGGCTCTTGGGTAGGTAGCGATCGCGACGGTAACCCATCGGTTACCCCCCAGGTGACCTGGAAAACAGCGTCCTACCAGCGCAACTTGGTATTGAGCAAATATATAGAGTCGGTTCGTAAACTCTCGGGACTGCTGAGCCCATCGCTGCACTGGAGCGAAGTCCTCCCCGACCTGTTGGAGTCTTTAGAGCAAGATCGGTTACAGATGCCTGATATTTATGAGGCATTTGCCATTCGCTATCGTCAAGAACCCTATCGACTCAAGCTGGCCTATATCGAACAACGTCTGGCAAATACCCATCAGCGCAGCCAAAAACTCTACAACGGTGATTACCTGCAAGAAGAGGACATAACGGCGGCTCCAGGAACTCTATATGAATCCGGGCAGGCATTTCTAAACGAATTAAACCTCATCCACAAAAGTTTGGGAGATACCGGTCTTGTATGCCGAGAATTGGATATTCTGCTAAGTCAGGTGGAAATCTATGGTTTTAGTTTGGCTCAGCTCGACATTCGCCAAGAGAGCACTCGTCACTCGGACACAATCCATGAGATTACCGAGTACTTGCAGATGCCCAAGCTCTACAACGACCTTTCTGAAACTGAAAAGGTTGATTGGCTAACATCCGAACTCAGTACCAGACGGCCTCTGATTCCAACAGAGCTACCCATCTCAGAAAAGGCCCGAGAAACCGTAGCCACTTTCCACATGGTGCGAAAGCTACATCAGGAGTTTGGTCCAGATATCTGCCGCAGCTACGTGATCAGCATGAGCGATCATGCCAGCGATATTTTAGAAGTATTGCTGCTAGGTAAAGAAGCCGGACTGTATGACCCGGCAACAGGCATCGGCAGTCTGCACATTGTGCCCCTGTTTGAGACCGTGGCTGATCTGCGCCGTTCCATCGCCGTGATGGAAGAGCTGTTTGAACTCCCCTTGTATCTATCGATGTTAAAAGGAGGATATGGAGCAGAAGACCCGGAGGAACCCGCTTTACAAGAGGTGATGCTGGGCTACTCTGACAGCAATAAAGACTCTGGTTTTCTCAGCAGCAATTGGGAAATCCATAAGGCACAGCAGTCCTTGCAAAAAGTGACTGAAAAGTACGGAATTTCCCTACGAATTTTCCATGGACGTGGCGGTTCGGTAGGGCGTGGTGGCGGTCCTGCCTATGAAGCAATTTTGGCTCAGCCCGGTCGCAGCATTAATGGCCGCATCAAGATTACAGAGCAGGGAGAGGTTTTAGCGTCTAAGTACAATCTCAAGGACTTAGCCCTGTATAACCTTGAAACGGTAACCACAGCCGTTGTGCAGGCCAGCTTGTTAAGCAATAGTTTTGACGAGATTGCCCCCTGGCACGAAATTATGGAGAAACTCGCCATTCGTTCTAGGCAGCACTATAGAACCTTAATCTACGAAGATCCTGAGCTGGTAGAGTTCTTTCATAACGTGACTCCCATTCAGGAAATTAGTCAGCTTCAGATTAGCTCTCGTCCATCCCGTCGAGGTGGTAAAAAAGACCTGCCTAGCCTACGGGCGATTCCGTGGGTGTTTAGTTGGACTCAGGCTAGATTTTTATTACCGTCTTGGTATGGCGTTGGCACAGCTCTAAAGGAGTTTATAGACGAAGCTCCAGAAGAAAATATTAAACTGTTGAGATCGTTCTACACCAAGTGGCCTTTCTTTAAAATGGCTATCTCTAAAGTAGAAATGACCCTGGCCAAGGTTGACTTACAAATTGCTCAACACTACGTCAATGAACTCGGGGCAGGAGACCGACGAGACAGCTTTCAAGCCGTCTTTGACCAGATTGCCCAAGAATTTCACCTGACTAGTCAGATGGTCCTGCAGGTGACCAATAATGAGGCTTTGTTAGACGGTGACCCTGGTCTTCAGCGTTCGGTACAGCTACGGAACGGCACCATTGTTCCCCTTGGCTTTTTACAGGTCTCATTACTTAAACGGCTGCGGCAGCACCGCGATGCGGCGGTCCTGGCAACAGGCGTCATTCAGTCACGCTACAGTCGTGGTGAGCTACTGCGTGGAGCTATGCTGACAATTAATGGGATTGCGGCCGGTATGCGAAATACTGGCTAAGACGCTGCCGATCGGCTAATTCAGTAATGACATCAAAAAAACTTTGACATTTTCCCAACAACGCGTTAACTTTGTGGCGCTCTCATAATTTGGCTGTAAGCATAATCCTGCTAAGGCAGGGTAGGCTTTACTTTTGGATAACCGGGCACAGTCTTCAAAAAGCAGTCTTCAGAAATTGTTAGGGACATTATCTAAGGAGTGAGGAATGATGATCGGTCTGCTCAAAACTACGCTAGGTCGTTTAGGCTTAGCTGCCCTAACAGCAACGGCACTGGTGGCTGCGTTAGATACTAAACCAGCCCAAGCTCAAGCCGCCTATGGCAGCTATGTGGGTGCTGGTGGTACCCTTGGCCTCAACGAT
The DNA here is from genome assembly GCA_039178155.1 of Cyanobacteria bacterium P01_H01_bin.105. Lineage (GTDB taxonomy): Bacteria > Cyanobacteriota > Cyanobacteriia > Phormidesmidales > Phormidesmidaceae > Leptothoe. The sequence continues at coordinate 6,728 of JBCDFI010000063.1, read as the reverse complement.
GACGACGACGGTGACGGTGACGGTCTCGGCCTAGTCGTTTCCGGTCGTTATAAGCTGCTGGCTGTTCCCATTTCGCTACGAGCCCAAGCTTTCTTGCTAAACGGAGATTTGGCGTTGGTACCAACGGTCTCCTATGATTTTCCGGTTAGTTTTCAAACGGATGTCTATCTAGGCGCAGGTGTTTCTATTCCCACAGGGGACGATGCCTCACCTGTCGGGGACGAAACTGCTTTTGTGCTTCAGCCAGGTATCGATTTTGCGGTACCAGGTAGCAATCTTGTCGTCTTTGGTAATGCCATATTTGCCTTTGACGCTTTTGAAGATGGTGGTACAGCAACAGCGGTGCAGGCCGGTGTCGGCTGGAATTTTGGCAACTAGCTACATTCGCCAAATCACAGCGCATTGCAGAGCTAAATGCTGCTAAGTGCTTAGATAAACAACACCGGGCAGTCGGTAAAAAAGACAAGACTGTCCGGTATTTTTTTGAGATTTTCTCGTAGAACACATGTATTGAAAGGCGATTCTCAGGCTAGGATGGGCAGTGGCCACCCACATACTCTCCTGGTATGAGCAACGAAATGCCCCTGGGTTCAGTTATCCAAGGTTCTTTGAGTCAGGGCCTAGAAGTGCGACTCCATGCTGATGTGAGTGTGGAAGATATGAGGGTGGGCAAATTTTTGGTGGTGCAGGGGGTGCGATCGCGATTCTTTTGCATGCTCACTGATGTCTCCCTAGGTACCGCCAGTCAGCGCATTTTGGCCAATCCGCCCCACCCTACCGAGCTGTTTCTGCAAGACGTCCTGGCAGGCGGCGGCACCTATGGCACCATTGATCTGACTCCAATGTTGATGTTTACCCCTGAGGAAACCGGCAGTTTAAAGGGTGGTTTAGAGGACGGTTCAAAAGGTGGTTTAAACAAGTCGAGCCGTACCTCTTCTGGTTTAGCTTCGTATCAAGCCAACAGCAGCGCCCAGATGCAGCTGTTACCGGTGAAAACTATCCCAGGTCACTTTAGCCAGGTTTATGATGCCAGCGAACGAGACTTTCGCTCGGTTTTTGGGTGGGAAGACGACCCCCATCGGCGCAACTTTGCCATTGGCCAGCCCATCGACATGGATGTCCCCATCTGCATCGATTTAGACCGTTTTGTAGAGCGCAGCAACGGCATCTTTGGAAAATCTGGCACAGGAAAGTCTTTTCTCACTCGGCTACTGCTATCCGGCATCATCAAACAGCGGGCAGCGGTCAACCTCATTTTTGATATGCATTCAGAATATGGCTGGGAGGCAGTGAGCGAGGGAGCAAACTTTAGCACGGTTAAGGGATTACGCCAGCTGTTTCCAGGACAGGTGCAAATCTTTACCCTTGATCCAGAGTCTACAAAACGACGGGGGGTGCGCGATGCTCAGGAGCTTTACATCAGCTTTGACCAGATTGATGTTGAGGATCTGGCCCTGATTGGTCGTGAGCTAAATTTATCAGAAGCAAGCTTAGAAAACGCCATTATTCTGCGCAACGAGTTTGGTAAGGCCTGGATCAATCGCTTACTCACCATGGGTAACGAAGAGATTCAGGAATTTTGCGAAGTCAAAATGGGCAGCAAGTCATCCATTATGGCGCTGCAGCGTAAGCTCACTCGGCTGGCAGAACTTAAGTATATTCGCAACACCTGTCCCCACAACTATGTCAAACAAATCTTAGACTCGTTGGATGCGGGAAAGCATGTGGTTGTAGAGTTTGGCTCCCAATCCAACATGCTCTCTTATATGTTGGCTACCAATGTGATAGCTCGCCGTATACACGCTAGCTATGTGCGCAAAGCCGATCGGTTTTTGCAAACCAAAAACGCCAGCGATCGGCCAACACCGCTGGTCATCACCATTGAAGAGGCCCATCGTTTTCTTGACCCGGCCACAGCCAAACAGACTATTTTTGGCACCATTGCCCGAGAAATGAGAAAGTACTTTGTCACGCTGTTGGTGGTTGATCAGCGCCCGTCGGGTATTGATAACGAAGTTATGTCCCAAATCGGTACCCGGATCACCGCTCTGCTCAATGATGAAAAGGATATCGACGCGATTTTTACTGGCGTTTCTGGCGGTCAAAACCTGCGCTCGGTACTAGCCAAACTAGATTCAAAACAGCAGGCGCTTCTCCTCGGGCATGCCGTGCCGATGCCGGTGGTGGTGAGGACCCGACCCTATGATGCAGATTTCTACACTGAGATCGGGGCTACCGCCTGGGATGAGCTGCCTAATGCCCAAGTTTTTAAGGCCGCTGAAGCTGCGAGGGCCGATCTGGGATTTTAGGGGTGCGATCGCAAACATAAAAAATTAGTGTTCTACCTATAGATTTTTATCCATATACCGAGATTCATAGGTCAAAAGCCTCTGTTTTCAATACATTTAACATACCCGACTAAAAAGGTCGGGTATGTTTGACGCTGTTTTGAGCATCGTGATAGTTTCAAATTAATCTGTCATCCATCCATAGACCTATGACCCAGGCAATCGACCGTCCTAAAACCAAGACACTGCAATCCGCCACATTTACCAATCTCAAATGTAGAGAGTGCGGTGCCACCTACGATCTCGGTGCTAAGCATGTGTGTGAAGAATGCTTTGGCCCATTAGAAGTTGCCTACGACTACGATGCGATCCGTCGTCAGGTGAGCCGTGAGAGCATTGCCGCTGGTCCTAATTCCATCTGGCGCTATAAAGCATTTTTACCCGTTGCCACCGATACCCCCATTGATGTGGGTACTGGCATGACGCCCCTACTGAAGGCCAATCGTCTAGCCCGTCGCCTGGGTCTAAAAGAGCTATACATCAAAAACGATGCCGTCAACATGCCCACCTTGAGCTTTAAGGACCGGGTCGTTTCTGTGGCACTGACCCGTGCCCGTGAGCTAGGGTTTACCACCGTATCCTGTGCCAGTACCGGTAACCTGGCCAACTCTACGGCTGCTATTGCCGCCCATGCGGGATTAGACTGCTGCGTATTTATTCCCTCTGACTTAGAGGCTGGCAAAGTACTAGGTACGCTAATTTATGACCCCACCGTCATGGCCGTTCACGGCAACTATGACCAGGTCAACCGCCTCTGCTCTGAAGTCGCCAATACCCACGGTTGGGGCTTTGTAAATATCAACCTGCGGCCCTACTATTCCGAGGGCTCCAAAACCCTGGGCTTTGAGGTAGCCGAGCAGCTTGGCTGGGAACTACCGGATCACATTGTGGCTCCCCTAGCCTCCGGTTCTCTCTACGGCAAGATTTACAAGGGCTTTAATGAGCTGGTGAAAACTGGACTAGTCGATGAGAAGCACGTCCGCTTTAGCGGTGCTCAGGCTGAAGGTTGTTCCCCCATCTACCAGGCCTACAGAGACGGTCGCGATTTTATTACCCCGGTCAAGCCCAACACCATTGCCAAGTCTATTGCTATTGGTAACCCTGCTGACGGTATCTATGCTCTAGAAATTGCCAAAAAGACCAATGGCAACATCGAAGCTGTAACCGACGATGAAATCATTGAAGGTATGAAGCTGCTAGCTGAGACTGAAGGTATCTTTACCGAGACAGCTGGCGGCACCACTATTGCCGTACTGAAAAAGCTAGCTGAAGCCGGTAAGATTAACCCCGATGAGCGTACCGTCGCCTACATTACTGGTAATGGTCTAAAAACTCAGGAAGCGGTTAGCGGCTCAGCTGGTGAACCTTTGTTTATCGATCCTAAGCTAGATAGTTTTGAGCGAGCTTGGGAACGGGCCAACACCCTAAACCGGCTAGATTGGCAGCAAACCCAGGTGTAGAAACGATTAATGGAGGGGGACGCGCAACTGTCCTCCCTGCTCCCCTATATCCGAACCACATCCGAACCGATTGCGGTAGTCTGTTTAAGGTCATTTTGTATTACTTTTGAGTTGTTGTTTCTATGGCTGTTAAAGTTCTCATTCCCACTCCCCTGCAAAAGTTCACTAACAATGAAGCAACAGTTGAAATTGGTGGTGCCAATATTGTTAGCTTGCTAGATTCTCTAGAAAGTAAATTCCCTGGAATCAAAGCCCGTCTGTGCGATGATAGCGGTGAGCTACGTCGGTTCGTCAACTTCTATGTCAATAGCGAAGATATTCGCTTTTTAGATGGCAAAGAAACCGCTCTGAATGACGGTGACGAAGTCAGTATCGTGCCTGCTGTCGCCGGGGGCTAGTAATAGTCGTATGGAGTTGGTGCTTTAAAACAAGAAAGACAGCAAACTCCATCAAGTTTTGAGTTTACTAGGTGCTGCTATGGGTTTGGATGACAGAACGCCCGCAGCACCTTTTTTTATGGAAAATTGACGGGTGAAGTATTGGCAAAAGATTAGTCTGGGGCTGAGCAGTCTTGGAGTTTCATTGTTCGCCTATCTGGGGTTATGTCAGCCCCAGTGGATATTTCGTCTAGTCTCTCAGGTAAAGCCAGGGGCATTGTTTTTTGTCGATACTGAGGAGCCTGTTATTGCGCTGACGATTGACGACGGTCCCCACGAAGAGACCACTGAGAAAATCTTGCAAGTGTTGCAACAGCATGGAGTAACGGCGACCTTTTTTATGTTGAGCCACAAACTCCCAGACCATGAAACAACGATGCAGCGCCTAGTGGCCAGCGGTCACGAACTCGGCCATCACATGACCGACGATGAAGCCAGCATTCGCCTATCACCTCAAGATTTTCAAGCGAAATTTATGGCGGCGGATGAGGCCCTATCGACCTATGCTCCCATAAGTTGGTTTCGCCCCGGTATGGGTTGGTACAACATCAGGATGATCAAGGTGGCTCAGGAGCAAGGGTACGACACGGTGTTGGGGTCTCTTTTTCCCTACGATACCCATGTGCCTTCAGTGCGGTTTTCGGAGTGGTTTGTGCTTAATAATCTCGATCCAGGCGATATCATGGTTCTCCATGATGGCCCTAAAAATCGCGGAGAGAGAACCGTGCAGCTGCTGGAACGGCTGTTGCCCAAAATCCAAAAGCGGGGCTATCGTATTGTTACTCTGACAGAGCTGAAGGAACATCATCAGCCATAGCCTAAATCTTGTTAGGGTGGCGAGTCTAGCACCATCAGACAGCCCTCTACAACAATGTAGGCGGTGCGGCCTTTACCAATAGAGACCTCGTAGCCTCCTGTAAAGGAACCAAATGACGGTATGGTCAACCGCTGTAGCGGATACTCATGGTAAAAGCAGGGTAGCCTGAGGCTGTCGGTAGGAGATTTTAGCTTGACCACCGGATGGACATGACCACAGATATTTAAGTGACCTTTGGTTAAAGTATCTGGACTAGCGGGCTCATGACTGAGGAGCAGCTGACCGAGGGTGACGGCTTCCGTACTGTATTCCATGTCGAAAACAGGGCCTAGGGCAGCTCGATCATGGTTGCCGATGATCAAGGTGACGTTGGCTTCGGTATCCTGCAAAAATTGAGACCAGGCAGTCGCGACGTCTTCTACTAGCCCCTGACGCGAATGGAATAAATCGCCTAGCACAAAAATATGCTGAGGTTGAAGCTGGTTGCAGAGCGATCGCAACCGCTCTAAGGTTTCCTCATTCACCTGTTGTGCCACTGGAATCCCAGCCAATTGAAAGGTTTCAGCTTTACCCAAATGCACATCCGACAGCAGCAGCGCCTGGTGAGTCGGCACATACACAGCCCGGTCTAACAAGACTAGCGCTTCGCCTTGCAGCAGATCTACCCGATGTCCAGTGGTCTGATGGTCGTCCATTTAATCCCCGATAGCTCCCGAAAGTTCTTAACAGTTGCAAATCTTGGCTTTAGAGGCTATTTGCGATCCTAATTGAAGATGTAAAAAGAGTCACACTGCAAGAGGCTACTTCTCTAAAAATAAATCTTCATGAATAACTATAGAGCAATGCCTAAGCACCCATAAAGCGGCGAATATACATCCCCCCATAGGCTAGGTGACTCTTTATAGCTTCCTCATCTTTATTGTTTCCGAAAAGAGCGCCTCAATTCCCTGACAGAGTGATTGTAGACAGGGCAGTTGTAGAAAACAAACTCCTCAGGCACGATTTAGAGCGAACGTACCATTTGATACAACAAGGGTTAGGGGTTTTCTACTCTAATAAACTACAAGCCTTTCGTTGGATCAGGTGCTGGCTCTAGGGGCTACTGTCACTGGTCTGGCGGGTAAATCATCTGTTTACTAATAGCTGGAAGTTTTCCTATGGCCAATCGCAGACCGCTGTATTTTTCCCGTCGCCAAATCATGCGCGGCCTGTTGGCAACTACGGCATTTGGAGCCGCAGCGAAGCTTAATGCCTGTGCTTCTGCACCAGATGAGACTGCAGAGGGCGCGGCAGATAGTACAGCGGTAGCTGACGAAATTGTTGTGGGCTTCATCTACGTTGGTCCCAAAGACGACTTTGGCTACAACCAGGCCCATGCAGAAGGAGCTGAGGCTATGGCTGCAGTGCCTGGTATTAAAATTATCGAAGAGGCCAGCGTGCCAGAAACGTCGGCAGTGCTAGAAACCATGCGCAGCATGATCGAAATTGATGGTGCGAAGGTCCTGTTTCCCACGTCCTTTGGCTATTTCGACCCCTACATGTTGGAACTTGCGGCTGAGTTTCCAGATGTGCAGTTTTTCCATGCGGGGGGGCTATATCAAGACGGTGTGCATCCCGAAAATGTCGGTAGCTACTTTGGCTATATCGACGAAGCTCAGTATGTTGC
>JBCDFI010000062.1:0-15859 GCA_039178155.1 Cyanobacteria bacterium P01_H01_bin.105 | reverse complement strand
TAGTGGGCTCCTAGCCGCCGAGCAATTTTCTGAGCTTTTTCGAAGAATGTTGCCTCGGAACGTTGAATCCCTTCGGCCCACATCAGTAGGCTTTGGGTTTCATCTTCGACTAGTTGAATTTGTTTAGGGACAGTTGCAATCACCGGATGTCTCGTTGTTGAGGGGAGCGCATAAATGAGATCAAGGCGCTACATTAGCTCAGAATGCTACATGCGCCATTAGTTCCTATCGATCACAATAGGACACAATAGATGAAAAGAAGTCTGTGATCTACGACTTTAGACAGAGTGTAAGATCACTTTTGGATGAAAATATGTATATGAAGATGTATATGAAGTACGTTGCTAATTTCATTCTTAAAAATGTTTTCTCTAAGCCTCTCTAAACCTAATTGATGCATGGGAGAAAAGCACTTGGTTAATTGCTAAATAAGGCCCAGTGCGATAATCTGACTCACTGTAAGCCTTGATATATTGGCAGAAACCGTTGGCGGTTTTAATCATTAATTTTTCATTCAACTTCATGGGGCTCGGCCGAGGCAGTTTGGTAAAAGTTGTCTTTGCTGAGCCTGATTTGTCTGAATTTCAACTTTAATTAGCCGCTGTTAAGAAAACCGCAGGAGAAACCTACATGAAATCTTCCCTGGTGATCCTATACCACCGTGAACCCTATGACGAGGTGAAGGAAAATGGCAAGATTTACTATCGTGAAAAAAAGAGTCCAAATGGAATTGTACCCACACTAAAGAGCTTTTTTGCCAATGCTGATCAGAGTACCTGGGTGGCTTGGAAGCAAATTACCGAAGCAGAGCAAACAGGATTTATAGACCGTGTAACTATGGAGGGAGGAAGCGATAGCTGTGTCGTTCGTCGAATTCCTCTCAATGCCGAGCAGGTACGCAACTTCTATCACATCACGTCAAAAGAAGCGTTTTGGCCAATTTTGCATTCATTCCCCGAGCACTTTACCTATGACAGCTCTGACTGGGAAAACTTTCAGAATATTAATCGTCTATTTGCAGAAGCTGCTTGTGAAGATGCCGCTGACGATGCGCTGATTTGGATCCATGACTACAATCTCTGGCTAACTCCTTACTACATCCGCCAGAAGATGCCCAATGTGAAGATTGCTTTCTTCCATCACACTCCCTTCCCAGCGGCGGATGTATTTAATATTCTCCACTGGCGAGATGCCATTATTGACAGCCTGCTGTGCTGCGATCTGTGTGGTTTTCACATTCCTCGCTATGTCCAAAACTTTGTATCGGCAGCACGTAGCTGTCGCGATGTCGAGGTGGTTGAGCGTATTCCTGTACCAGAGGCATTTACTAAAACCGGGACTGCCTTGGCCGAGCCGGAAATGGTGACCAAACTACGTTACAACGGTCGCATTGTGACCATTGATGCCTTCCCAGTAGGGACCAGTCCTAAAAAGATTCACGATGTCATCCTGCGGCCTTCGGTTCAAGATCGGGTGAAGGCGCTGCGCTCTGAAATTGGTGAAAATACGCTGATTATGTCGGCAGGGCGGGTGGACTATGTCAAAGGGGCTAAGGAAATGCTGGCCTGTTTTGAGCGTTTGCTGGCCAGACGGCCAGAGCTAATTGGTAAGGTTAACCTGATGATGACGGCTGTAAAGGCAGCTAAAGGGATGCGGGTTTATCGCATTGCTCAAGAGCAGATTGAGCAAATGGTAGGTCAAATCAACGGTCGTTTTGGCACCATCAACTGGACACCGGTACAGCTGTTTACCGAGCCTTTGCCCTATGACGATCTCATGGCACTGTACAAGGCTGCTGATATTTGCTGGATCTGTCCGCTGCGCGATGGTCTAAATCTGGTAGCGAAGGAATATGTAGCGGTACATGACGGTAAAGATGGCGTTCTGATTTTGTCGGAATTTACAGGATCTGCAGTAGAGCTACCGGATGCTCTATTGACTAATCCCTACTCGTCTACTCGTATGGATGAGCGCATTGACGAGGCTCTAGCTATGTCCGCCGAAGAACAAGCCGAGCGGATGAAAAAACTGCACAAGGCGATCTGTCGCTATGACGTTCAGCAATGGGCTAATCATTTGTTTAGGGAAGCAAAGGCGACGGTGGCGATTGAGCCAGAGGCGAAGGAAGTTGTAGAAGTTTAGAGATCGCTCAAATTGTAGGGGTGTTTTAGGGAATGCTCCTACAATTTCATTTCCCTTTTAAAAAAATTGTGCCATCTTGAAACATGGGCAGCCTTGTTCGCGACTTAATACATGACGTTGCTGAGGCTTGCTTCAACAACGTCACCATATGTAAATATCTGCAGATCGTTACTTTTGGTGGCAACTATGCCTGATTACTCAACAGTTGAAGCAACGACCTACGATTTAATTGTGATTGGTGGTGGTATTAACGGGGTAGCCGTAGCCCGTGATGGTGCCCTCCGTGGTCTAAAGACTATTTTGATTGAGAAAGGCGACTTTGGCAGCGGCACAACCAGCTGGTCGAGCCGGTTAGTTCATGGTGGCTTACGCTATCTAGAATATTTTGAATTTAATCTGGTACGCGAATCGCTACGAGAGCGAGAGATTTTACTCCAGACGGCTCCGCATTTGGTGAAGCCAATTCAGATGACCATTCCTATTTATGCTCAAGGGTCCCGCAGTTACTGGGAAATCCAGGCGGGGATGGTACTTTATGACTTGCTGAGCTACGACAAGAGTCTGCCTAACCACCGTATGTTGGGCAGCAAAAAAATGCAGCAGCTGTTTCGATCAGTGGAACCCAAAGGTTGTCGCGGTGCAGCTCAATATTATGACGCTCAGGTAGAATACGCCGAACGGCTATGTTTAGAGACTGTGCTTTCAGCCCAAGAAGCTGGGGCGCACATGCTGAACTATGTAACCGTGACTCAACTGCAGCGCAGTGGCAATCGGATTGAATCCTTGGTGTGCCGAGATGTTGAAACGGGTGAGGCGGTTGTCGTTCGCGGTCATGACCAGACAGTCGTGATTAATACGTCTGGTCCTTGGGTGGATCAGGTCTGTCGTAGGGGTGTGCAGGGGAATGCGCCTGCGCCTGTGGGCAAAACTCGTAAGATCGGGGGAACTCGGGGCAGCCACATCATTGTAGATACGTTTCCAGGGGCACCGGATGAGGCTCTTTATGTAGAAGCGCTCACCGATGGTCGACCTTTCTTTATTTTGCCGTGGCTAGGTATGCGTTTAATCGGTACCACAGATATTCGCCATGAGGGTGATTTGGATAAGGTCCATGCCAGCAATGATGAAATTGATTATTTGTTAAATGAAACGAATCGAGTGGTGCCGACGGCGCAACTGACGCGAGAATCGGTACGGTTTACCTATGCGGGAGTTAGGCCGTTGCCCTACAGCGAGGGGAAAAAGACCAGCAGTATTACCCGCAGCCATGTGCTGTACGACCACGTTTCTGAAGATGTGGAAAATATGGTGTCTTTGATCGGTGGCAAGCTCACTACCCATCGTCAGGTGGGTGAAGAGATGGTAGATGCAGCGCTGAAAAAGCAGAAGAAACCGCGCAGTCATTCGGCAACAAGACAAGCACCATTGCCGGGTGCGATCGCAACGACTGATACCAAGAGACTGTTAGCCACAGCTGACCGAGATATGGTGGCTCATTTGCTTTCCCTCTATGGAGCCCGCACGCCTCAGGTATTGGCAATTGTTGATGAATTTCCTGAGCTGGCTGAGCCAATTTTGCCTGGACAGCCTGATATTAAGGCCCAAATTGTCTACAGTGTTAGGGCTGAGCTAGCTCGTACCTATGTGGATATCTGTCGGCGACGGACAGCGTTGTCGATGCGAGGGAACTATGGGTTTGATGCGTTGCCAGTGCTCGCAGATGTGTTGAAACGTTACTGTGATTGGTCTGAGCAACGGTGCGATCGCAACCTCCTCGATTACTACACCTTTATGCGCAACAACTGCATCCCGGACTATCAGCTAGACAAATACAATCCTCCTGTCGCTACGCCAGTAGCTTAGGCTAGGTATGAGTTCTTGGTTTTGAGTTTTGAGCGGATCGCTGAATTCAAGACTCAAAATGCTCGGCGAGCCGAGAAGAGCAAAGCTCTACAAAACTCAAAATTGATGACTCGAAGGGGAGCCCTATCTTGTGATTACTTCGTCTGCACCGTCTGAAACTCCGATTATTCCGCTATCAGAGGCCCTAAAACAAACGGCTCGGATGACGGTGCTGGGCTCCGGTGCTTGGGGAACGGCTCTAGCACGGCTAGCTTTGACCAACGGTAACCAGGTGCAAATTTGGTCGAGGCGAGGCCCGTCGGATTTGGCGACGGCGGTAGCCGATGCCGATATTGTACTGTCGGCAATTTCGATGAAAGGGGTGGCGACCCTGGCAAGTCAGCTAAAAGCAGCAAAGCTAAAACCATCAACAATTTTGGTGACAGCGACTAAGGGGTTAGATCCTGAGACTACACGCACACCCTCCAAGATTTTTCGAGATACTTTTCCAGACAATCCAATTGTGGTGTTGTCTGGCCCCAACCTATCGAAGGAAATTGAGGCGGGACTCCCTGCGGCGACAGTAGTAGCCAGCACAGATGTGGATGCGTTGACCCGAGTGCAGCAGGTTTATTCATCGGAGACGTTTCGGATTTATACCAGTCCTGATCCGGTGGGGGCAGAGCTGGGGGGCACCTTGAAAAATGTGGTTGCGATCGCGGTCGGCGTCTGCGACGGTCTTCAACTAGGTTCCAATGCCAAAGCTGCACTCATTACTCGTGCCATACCTGAAATGCTGCGGGTTGGGGTCCACATGGGCGCTCAGGTAGAAACGTTTTATGGTCTATCCGGTCTGGGCGATCTTTTAGCCACCTGCGATGGAACCCTAAGCCGTAACTATCGCGTGGGCTACGGCTTAGCCCAAGGTAAAAAGCTAGACCAGATTTTAACTGAGCTGGGCAGTACCGCTGAAGGTGTAAACACCACCCACGTACTGATCGACATGGCTAATCGCGAGGGTATTCCCGTGCCAATTGCCCGCCAGGTTCATCGTTTGCTACGCGGTGTCGTCACTCCCCAAGAAGCCGTCGAAGGCCTGATGGAAAGAGAATTAAAGCCCGAGGCCTGTGATTTACAAGCTAGAAATTAGCGACCATACGTTTGCATAGACCGATCTCGATACTCATAGAGCCGCTGAAAATATTTCTTTTTAGACGGGGATACATCCTCTTCTTCGTCATCCTGGCCATCAACATTGGTCGAGTTGGGCTCAGGATCTATATCCAGAGACGAATCAAGATCGAGATCTGTTTTAGTTTCTATAGACGTATCTGTCTTATCTACAAGTACGTCTGAACTCTCTTGAATCGAGGCCGGGGGGTTAGTTACCTCAGGTTCCCCAACTGATTGGTCCGAGTTCTCCGGAGAGATTACGTCTGAGGGGACAACTTTAGGGTCGACTTTTGTCAGTGAGTCATCAAGTAATGAGTCATCCAACGAGTCGTCAAGTATGGCTGGAGTCTCACGGCTTTCAATCTCCAATTCTCTAGAGTCTAGAGTAGGCCGTTCAATCATCTGATTATCAACAGTGTTATTGTCAGTGGCTTCTGTCGATGACGACTTATCTAACGAGTTTCCAGATTCACCCGTAGCTTCAGATTCATTTTTTTCAGGCTCAGTAACATCCGTTTCTGTCACCTCAGGAGAAATCACATCAACGATGCTGTCATTCTCAGATTCAGAGTCAATACCGTCACCTTTATTAATGTCTTGAATATCTGAATCTAGGGTATCCAATGTTTCAGGCACAGCCGTTTCAGAGAGCGGTGGCTCATAGGTCGGATCGAGAATGCCCCCCACCTCTTCTAGCGTGAGATCGTCCTGGATGATTTTGGCCAGCGTGTCATTGAAAGTTGGATCGTACTCAATCAGCCGTACAGTGTTGTTAAAAACACCCTCTATGGGCTCGCCAGTCTCATCAATTAGGGTCAGCTGTACCCAGTTTTGACCGGGTTTCAATCCCTCTATATAGATGGGTTCCCAGGTATTTAGAGTAAGACTGTCACCATTAATGGTGTAGCGAATCTGCCAGTCTGAAATTCTTGGATTGTCTTGAGCGACTTGATGCAGCGGAGCTTCGGTTAAGTAAAAATCTAACAAGACCGGCTCAGCCCCATAGGTGCCGCTCGGGGCTCCGTAGGTGAGCAAAGGCTGGTCTATACCTGGGGTATTTTCATCGGTTTTGGCAAAAATGTGAAAGGTTACCTGGGTATAAGCCCCTTCATTTTTGAAACTTTCGTGCCAAGGACGCTCGGCAAAGACTCTGATTGTATGGGTTCCTGGAGCTAGGTCCTTAAGGACGACGGGCTGCTCAAGATCATAGATCGAACTATAGGGCTGATTATCTAGAAGTAGTTCTAGATGAGGCCCCATATTCCATCTTTCATCTTTATATATTGGTAAATCCTGCACCCGTAAGCTGACATTAATCGTAGTGTCATCAAAAACTTGATCGGCTTGGGGTTGGCTAATCTGCACCTGGGGGACATAGGTATCTAACCATGGTTCTAACGTCTTAATGAGTGCAGGTACCTCGACCTGTTCGATAGTCGGACGAGAGGCCAATAAAGCTGTTTTCGAGGGTTCGACCGAGGAAGATTGACTTGTTTGGGATAAGCTACCGCAGCTGCTTAATATGAGGAGCAGTGCCATCAAGGCGAAGGATTTTCCTATCCTTATCAACTTCAGCCGTAAATACCCAAAAAGTGAATCCAAAACCATGGTGTAGCTTTCCCAAAGGCCTGATTTAAGTGTGACGCTGCCAAGATGACAGAGAGACGCCTAATCGATACTAACGGTCTGTTGGTAGAGGAAGATTAATAGAAACGTCGTTTATTAATGTTTTGAGTAAACGGCATTCAGTTGGTTTACAAAACTAAACAATTAGACACATCAAAACCACTGTTTATACAGAGATAGTCATAAGTAAGACCTATGGTGTTTATTGAGAAAAATAGTTGATTTTTTAGAGTTTTATGCGTGCTCTGGGACTTATTGCTAAAAGTCAGTTTTTCTATTGAGATTTGTTAATATCAAACGGCCTCAGCGCTTGTTTTGTGCAAACGCCTACCTTGCGACCCTTACCCTAAGAGGATTTCGGAGGTTGAATTATTGTTAACTCAACGGGGGATCGGTGAAGTACCGAGTCTATAATGCTCAGGAGCAATCCTAATTAAATTACGAGCCTAAGCATTTTTTATGAGTTAACATCTCAGTATTAAATGTTTGCAATTGTTTCATTTATGAATCATTTTGCTGGCTTTAATTTTTTAGGCTGTTCGTTCTTTGTCTAGAGAGAGGAGAGTCTCCATGACAACTACCCCGCGGGAGCGGGAGGCAGCAGTCAAGGTGACAGTTGATGAAAATCCGGTACCTGTTTCTTTTGAGAAATGGGGCAAGCCGGGTCACTTCAGCCGGACCTTGGCGCGAGGACCCAAGACTACTACTTGGATTTGGAACCTCCATGCCGACGCTCACGACTTTGATAGTCACACCAGTGACTTAGAGGACATTTCTCGTAAAATTTTTAGCGCTCACTTTGGCCATTTGGCTATTGTGTTCATTTGGCTGAGTGGCATGTATTACCATGGCGCTCGGTTCTCTAACTATGAAGCTTGGTTAGCAGACCCCGTTAGTATTCATCCCAGTGCTCAGGTTGTTTGGCCTATCTTTGGTCAAGAAATCCTGAATGGTGAGGTCGGCGGTGGCTTCCAAGGTATTCAAATCACGTCTGGTTTATTCCAGATGTGGAGAGCATCTGGTTACACCAACTCCTTCCAGCTTTTGTGTACCGCCATCGGTGCGCTGGTAATGGCTGGATTGATGATCAATGCTGGTGTATTCCATTACCACATCAGGGCTCCTAAGCTTGAGTGGTTCCAAAATGTGGAATCCATGATGAACCACCACCTGGCTGGCTTGTTCGGCTTGGGTTCATTGAGCTGGGCTGGTCACCAAATCCACGTTGCTCTGCCGGTTAATGCTTTATTAGATTCCGGGGTGGCTCCACAGGATATTCCTTTGCCCCACGAATATCTACTAGATAAAGCATTTATGGCTGACCTGTTCCCGAGTTTTGCTCAGGGACTTACGCCATTTTTCACCCTGAATTGGGGTGTCTATGCTGACTTCTTGACCTTCAAAGGAGGCCTCAACCCAGTTACGGGTGGCCTTTGGATGACTGACATTGCGCATCACCATTTGGCGATCGCAGTGATGTTCATCTTTGCTGGCCACATGTACCGCACTAACTGGGGTATTGGCCACAGCATGAAGGAGATCCTAGAGGGTCAGAAGGGCGATCCGTTGCTCTTCCCTGCTAAGAATGGCCACGACGGTCTGTTTGAGTTCTTGACCACTTCTTGGCATGCTCAGCTGGCTATCAACCTGGCCATGGGTGGTTCGGTAACGATTATTGTGGCTCAGCATATGTATGCGATGCCTCCCTATCCTTACCTAGCAACTGATTACGCTACTCAGCTGTGCCTGTTCACACACCATATGTGGATTGGTGCCTTCATGATTGTGGGCGGTGCTGCTCACGGTGCGATCGCAATGGTTCGTGACTACGATCCGGCCATGCATGTCGACAACGTGCTCGACCGCGTTCTTCGCGCTCGTGATGCCATCATCTCTCACCTCAACTGGGTCTGTATTTTCCTAGGCTTCCATAGCTTTGGTCTATACATTCACAACGATACGATGCGTGCTTTGGGTCGTCCCCAAGACATGTTCTCTGACAGTGCTATTCAGCTTCAGCCGATCTTTGCCCAATGGGTGCAAAACCTGCACACCTTAGCAGCTAGCGGTACCACGGCTCCCAATGCCATGGGCCCGACCAGCATTGCATTTGGTGGTGACATGGTTGCCGTTGGCGGCAAAGTGGCGATGATGCCCATTGCATTGGGTACAGCTGACTTTATGGTGCATCACATCCATGCGTTCACCATTCACGTAACTGTTCTTATCCTGCTCAAGGGTGTGCTTTACTCCCGTAGCTCTCGTCTAATCCCCGATAAGAGCGAGCTAGGTTTCCGCTTCCCTTGTGACGGCCCTGGTCGTGGCGGTACTTGCCAAGTATCTGGTTGGGACCACATCTTCCTAGGTCTGTTCTGGATGTACAACTCCCTATCTATTGTGATTTTCCACTTCAGCTGGAAGATGCAGTCGGATGTATGGGGTACGGTTTCCGGTGGTTATGTGTCTCACCCGGCTGGCGGTAACTTTGCGACTAGCGCAATTACCATCAACGGTTGGCTCCGTGACTTCCTGTGGGCTCAAGCTTCTCAGGTAATCAATTCCTACGGCTCTGCTACTTCAGCCTACGGTTTGATGTTCTTGGCCGGCCACTTTATCTGGGCGTTTAGCTTGATGTTCCTGTTCAGTGGCCGTGGCTACTGGCAAGAGCTGATTGAGTCAATTGTTTGGGCTCATAATAAGCTCAAGGTCGCTCCTGCAATTCAGCCTCGCGCACTGAGTATCACTCAGGGTCGTGCGGTTGGTGTCGCCCACTACCTCCTCGGCGGTATTGTGGTGACTTGGGCGTTCTTCCATGCTCGAATTCTATCGATAGGTTAGCGGGGAGGACTTAATAGAACACTATGGCAACTAAATTTCCAAAATTTAGCCAAGACCTCGCACAAGATCCAACCACAAGACGGATCTGGTACGGAATTGCCACCTCTCATGACTTTGAAAGTCACGACGGCATGACGGAGGAAAATCTTTATCAAAAGATTTTTGCTTCGCACTTTGGCCACCTGGCGATCATTTTCCTCTGGGTATCTGGCAACCTGTTCCACGTAGCTTGGCAAGGTAACTTTGAGCAGTGGATTCAAGATCCCCTCAACGTTAAACCCATCGCCCATGCGATTTGGGATCCTCACTTTGGCCAGAATGCGGTGGATGCATTCACCCAGGCTGGCGCAACTGGCCCCGTTAACGTAGCGTTCTCTGGGGTTTATCACTGGTGGTACACCATCGGTATGCGGACCAACGGCGACCTTTATGCGGCGTCCTTGTTCTTGCTAGTGCTGTCGTCTATCTTCCTGCTTGCAGGTTGGTTGCACCTACAGCCTAAGTTTCGTCCCAGCTTGTCCTGGTTCAAAAATGCTGAGTCTCGCCTAAATCACCACCTGGCTGGTTTGTTTGGTGTGAGTTCTTTGGCTTGGACCGGTCACCTGGTACACGTTGCAATTCCAGAGTCTCGCGGTGTTCACGTCGGTTGGGATAACTTCTTGACTGTTACACCTCACCCCGCTGGCTTGGCTCCTTTCTTCTCAGGAAACTGGGGTGTTTACGCTCAGAGTCCTGACACTGTTAACCATGTGTTTGGTACATCTGAGGGTGCTGGGACTGCAATTTTGACCTTCTTGGGCGGTTTCCATCCTCAGACTGAGTCTCTTTGGCTCACTGACATGGCTCACCACCACCTAGCTATTGCGGTGATCTTCATTATTGCTGGCCATATGTACCGGACTAACTTCGGTATTGGTCACAGCATCAAAGAGATCCTCAATGCTCATAAGCCTCCTGCTGGTGGTTTAGGTGAAGGTCACAAGGGAATGTTTGATACGCTCAACAATTCCTTGCACTTCCAGCTAGCATTGGCTCTGGCTTCCCTGGGTGTTGTAACTTCCTTGGTTGCTCAGCACATGTATGCGTTACCTCCTTATGCCTTTATGGCTAAGGACTACACCACCATGGCTGCGCTTTACACCCACCACCAGTACATCGCTGGCTTCATCATGATGGGTGCCTTTGCCCACGGTGCGATTTTCTTAATTCGTGACTATGATCCAGCTGCGAACACCAACAATGTGTTGGCCCGTATTCTGGAGCACAAAGAAGCGATTATCTCTCACCTAAGCTGGGTATCTCTGTTCCTCGGTTTCCATACCCTAGGTCTCTACGTACACAACGATGTAGTAGTTGCCTTTGGTACTCCTGAGAAGCAAATCCTGGTTGAGCCTGTGTTTGCTCAGTGGATTCAGGCAGCGTCTGGTAAGGCCCTCTACGGTTTTGACGCGCTGCTCTCCAACGCTGACAGTGTGGCGACTGGTGCTGCTAGCGGCATTTGGCTACCTGGCTGGTTTGAAGCTATCAACAGTGGTACTAACTCTCTGTTCTTGACCATTGGCCCTGGTGACTTCCTAGTGCACCATGCGATTGCCCTGGGTCTCCACACCACTACTTTGATCTTGGTCAAAGGTGCGTTGGATGCTCGTGGTTCTAAGCTGATGCCCGACAAAAAGGACTTTGGCTATAGCTTCCCTTGTGACGGCCCCGGTCGTGGCGGTACTTGTGACATCTCTGCATGGGATGCCTTCTACCTAGCCATGTTCTGGATGCTCAACACTATCGCCTGGTTGACCTTCTACTGGCACTGGAAACACCTGGCTATTTGGGGTGGTAACGTGGCGCAGTTTAACAACAGCTCTACTTACCTTATGGGTTGGTTCCGTGATTATCTGTGGCTAAACTCTGCGCAGTTAATTAATGGCTATAACGCTTACGGGATGAACAATATCTCTGTATGGGCATGGATGTTCTTGTTCGCTCACCTGGTTTGGGCAACTGGCTTCATGTTCCTTATCTCTTGGAGAGGTTACTGGCAAGAGCTTATTGAGACTATCGTTTGGGCTCATGAGCGCACTCCTCTAGCTAACCTAATCAGCTGGAAAGATAAGCCCGTTGCACTATCCATCGTTCAGGCTCGCGTAGTTGGCTTAGCACACTTTACGGTCGGCTTTGTTCTAACGTATGCTGCCTTCCTGATTGCATCGACGTCTAGCCGATTTGGATAGCGTTTGAAGCTCTCTTAGGAGAATGAAAAAAGCCCTTCAGCTTAGCCTGAAGGGCTTTTTATTTGGCTCAATCAACCTCGTCGGTAGAGATGAAGGTGCAGTGATTAGGCTGACAGGGATTTATACTCAAGTTGTTCTATTTAAAGCTGCTGTAATTCTGCCAATATATTCTCTAAGAGTGCTCGTTGACCATGCTGTTGTTCTTGAGATAGAGATACACCAATCGGTGTTTCTAGAATAGAATTGGTCGCTGTTTTGTAGGTATTAATTGCTTTCAGGGCTTTGTCAGAGAAATGAGCCAGGTAAGTGTGGGCAGCATCATGACAAATCTCGGGTGAGATAATCGCTTCTGGCTGGGGCGATTTTGACTTACGCCCAGACTGGTTGATCAGGTGGCTGGCACCACCTAGAACAGCAGCACCCATGGGACCACCGAGAACCCAACCTAGACCAGTTGCGATCGCAACTGGCGCAATCTCCTGGGTCTTCTCTAAACGACTCTTTTCATCAGCCTTCATCTCACCAGCAGCAGTTTCACTGGCAGATCCCTCCAATGGCGGCGACCAATCCACCCACAAATCCACAGGACGCGGCTGCTCAAAAAAATCACAGGCCTTATAAACCCAATCCGCCACTGACCGTTTCTTTTGTTTCCATACCGGTTGCAAAGACTCTTCTAGCCATTGAGCAGCGGTTCCTGCTTGAATAGCCGTCGCAAAACTAGACTGATATTGATTTAACAAATTGCCTAGCTGCAACCAGTCCTGTAGCTCACCTACGCTTTGCTGAAACCCTTTTTGTAAAAGAGTTTGCGCTCGTCGTTGAATCTCTACACGACGATGATCTACTGGAGGAGTGGTCTCCAATGACTGCAGCTGTTGTTGTAAGACCTGTTGTACTTGGGCTACCAACGGCAACAATCGCGGCAAACGATGTTTTATTACTTGGGGCAATCGCTCCTGCACCAGTGTTTGCAATGCCGATTCGAGGGTCGGTAACCCAGCCTGGGTGGCCGCTGCCATATCTCCCTTGAGCCGTGCGCGTAGGGCTGGCAAGGCATCCACAGCATAGAGGTTATTTACCCCATCGGGCAGGGTGGCTCGAAAATCCTGGGCAATAAACCGCAGACGATACAAAACCTGTTTCCGCTCTTCAGGTTCCATCAGGTTGAGAAAATTCACTACAAAGATCACCGTGGCAATCCCCCGATCCAGTAACCAGTCACGCAGATGTTCGCGCTCTGCTAAGGTCATCAACTTGCGACCATCCACTAGCTGAATGACTGCATCCGCCTCTAACAGTTTGGTATGGATCAACTCATCTTGAGCATCCTGATCGTCCGTACCCGGCAGGTCAACCAACTTCACCCCCGATTGCAAAAACGGGTGCGGACATCGTACTTCAACAGCAGTTACATCTTGGCGCATGCGGTGCTGTTCATCCAGGATGGCATAGCGCTTTAGCAGGTCGGTGCCCGATTCCTCTAGAATAGTACCATCCGCCAGGGAAATACGGCTGGCTAAAACATCCCCATAGCTGACGGCAATGGCAGCTCCAGTGGTGGGTACTAGATCAATAGGGAGAGTTTTCTCACCAAGCAGCGCATTGAGCAGGGTGGATTTACCGTAATTAAAGGGGCCGAACACGGTGATACTTAAGGTAGGCTGGGCCATGAGATCGCATTGGCGCAATACTTTAGCCTTTAGCTCTGCATGGCTGGGCCCTAGCAGCCCCACAGCCTTTCGCAGCGTGTTGACCAGGGAAGACGATGAAGGAGTCATGCTAATTTGCCGACAACAAATATGAGTACACCGACTCTAGCTGCTGAAAGCTGAATAAACAGCCCTAAGCAAGCAAATTAAATACTGTTAACTACCCAAAGGCCCCACGATTGCCCCGTACATCTATCCGTACACTTCCCATCCGCCACTTCCCATCCGCATCAAACACCAACAAGGCGAACTGAAACGATGTTGGTTCAGCCAATTAGCCGCTGCTATGTAACGGGTTGATCGGTGCATCCCTAAATCAGCAACGGCAACAGATCTATCCTCATCACAAAAACTGTTCCATGACTCCCATCATGACTATACCAGTCACTAAACCTACAGAACTCCTGCTAGTTAGAGTCTTCAGATGTAGCTTTGGCAATAGCTCATGGAGCACAACAAACAGCATCGCCCCAGCAGCTAACGCCATGCCCATCGGAGCAATTGCCGTTCCCAAGCCAACTAATCGAACCCCTAGTAAGCCCCCCAAGGGTTCTAACCAACCAGACATCGTAGCTAATACCATTGCAAATCCTATGCTGTAACCAAGCTGGCGTAGGGCCAGCGCCACCATCAACCCTTCTGGTAAGTTTTGCAATGCCACACCAATCGCAATGCTGGCATCATGGGTAGATTCAGTGCCCAACCCTATCGCTAATCCTTCTGGAAAATGATGCAGGGCAATCGCTAATACAAATAGCCAAATGTGACGAGACTGCTGCGCTAATTCTGGCTCAGGTAACATACGCTCTAAGCCATAGAAAATCAGGGCACCAACCACGGTGGCACTGACAATTTCACCCATACCCAGACCATATCCAGCTGATTGACCAGCCAGTACAAAAGCCGGTATCAACAACGAAAACGCTGCTGCTGACAGCATTACTCCACTCCCTATACTCAGCAACAGAGTCTTCCAACCAGCGCTGAGTCGTGAGGTAAATAGCACAGGTACCGCACCAATACCCGTACCAAAGCTAGCCAATAGGCTTGAGGTCACCCCATTGCCCACAACATCGGACGCGACACTGGACCAGGATTGAGAGAGCTGCTCCATAAGAAAACCCCTAACTCATGGCTCTATTCTAGATCAAACTCATAACGAGTACGACTTGAAATATTACGCCTAATGTCTTTCTTTTTGTTAAATGTATTTATTGATACCTAAGATGCCTGCGTGTAACTTCAGAATGCCTTAATCTTAAAAATCTCTGAAAGCCTTATGAAAATAGAGTAAAAGCATCAATATCTCCGTAAAAAAACCCAAGCTGCCTCAGGGTAATTTGCTTACGTTAGTATCGTACTGAGTAATTTTTGCTACCCATGAATACGAGTTCGGTTACCTCCCACGCAGTCATTCGTCTTCCTAGTCGGGTGGATAGTTTTATCTCACCGTTTTTTGAGCAAGATTTAAAACAGAAGCTGCAGCCAGGTGTCACGCTCATCATAGATATGGCGAAAACTAAATTTATCGAACCAGCCACAGCAGCTATTTTTTGGGAAGGTGTTCTGCAATCCCATAGAGAGGGAGGAAAGATTGTTGCTAGGGGTATGAATGAGCAGGTAAGACTAGTGTTTGAACGTTCTGGCCTCTTGCCCCACTTACAGTAACACTGAGCATGGGATATGAACATTGCTTGACTACAGTTGCTATTTATCGATATCTCACAGCTTATTTCATCCTAGAGATTAGCAACGCCGATTAAATAACAACTCTCCTTCCTCAAATCAATCCCATGGATTCAATCTAGATAATTGCATTACGGCTAACAGACAGCTCTGTAAATCCCTAACGTCGCGATAGTATAGTTAGTCGGAAAGAGTTGGTGCTGCGGTTGCGGATTAGGCTCGACCTAATCTGAGGAAAGTCCGGGCTCCTGAAAGGTCAGGCTTGCTGGGTAACGCCCAGTGCGGGTGACCGTGAGGATAGTGCCACAGAAACATACCGCCGATGGATGTAAGGCTGAGTCTTTTGCTCGGTTTCGTCACAGGTAAGGGTGCAAAGGTGCGGTAAGAGCGCACCAGCAGCATCGAGAGGTGCTGGCTTGGTAAACCCCGGCTAGGAGCAAGGTCGCAGGGGTCATTGGTTGACCTTTTTCCAGCCCCGCTTTTGGTGTACCGCTAGAGGCGATTGGTAACAGTCGTCCCAGATAGATAACCGCCCGTTGATGTTCGCATCATCGAGAACAGAACCCGGCTTACGGCCAACTCTTTCCATTTTTTAGTTAGGAGGGTGGGCAT
>JBCDFI010000061.1:0-15946 GCA_039178155.1 Cyanobacteria bacterium P01_H01_bin.105 | reverse complement strand
TACCAATATGCTGGCGTAAAGGCTGGCCCTACACGGCATGGCTGCCGATGATCTGAGCTAGATCAGGAACAGCGGCTTCTACGTCGTTTTTGACGGATTTGCGGAGCTTTTTGTAAGTGGCGCTAACAACACCGTTGCTACTGTTCTCAATCCGGGTGTCAGTCACGCTGAGGATGCTATCGGCGGTGCGATCGCTATGGTCACTCAGATACTGAACAGGGTCGCCTGCTGCTTGGCCTTCTTGCCAAATAGGATCAAGGGCCGTGCAGGCATCCGGTAACAGTCGGCTAATGGCACCAGGAATGTAGCC
This sequence comes from Cyanobacteria bacterium P01_H01_bin.105, assembly GCA_039178155.1. Taxonomy (GTDB): domain Bacteria; phylum Cyanobacteriota; class Cyanobacteriia; order Phormidesmidales; family Phormidesmidaceae; genus Leptothoe. Next base: position 15,636 of record JBCDFI010000061.1, on the reverse strand, counting down.
TGCACCTACGCCTTTAATGACACCGTAGGCTGTTTTCATGGCCATGCCAGACAGTCCGCCTTTTGCCGCGACCTGTTTATCAATTAATTTGGCGCAGTCATCAGCGATGCTTGCTCGTATGGCTGCGTCTTGTATTTTTTCACTCAGCATAAAGCTTTGCCCTAAATTATCAATATAAGTTGGTCTAATTCTTAGAGAATTATCGACACTATTATTGTTCCAACTGACTGTTCCTTCTCAGACAACTTTGCGGGATCTTTAATCAGCCTAAGCTAGCAACAGTAAAAATCGACTATTCACTCCCTACTTCCCTAGAGAATAGATCCGCCCAGGAACCTCCTAATATCCTGTAGGCGATATAGTACGCTGATAGACCTAGCTGTTTCGTTTTCGGCACTATTACCATGTCTGTTCGCGTTCGGATTGCTCCAAGTCCCACTGGCAATCTCCACATTGGGACAGCCAGAACCGCCGTTTTTAACTGGCTCTTTGCTCGTGCTCAGGGCGGTAAGTTTATGCTGCGAGTAGAAGATACCGATTTAGAGCGCTCAAAGTCTGAATACACCCAGGACATCATGGATGGCTTGCAATGGCTAGGTCTCAACTGGGATGAGGAGCCTGTGTATCAAACCCAGCGGATGGGCCTATATCAACCAAAAATTCAAGCCCTTTTGGATCAAGGGCTAGCCTATCGCGCCTACGAAACCCCTGAAGAACTTAACGAAATGCGGGATAAGCAGAAAGCCCGTAGCGAAGCGCCTCGTTACAATAATCAGCACCGCGATCTGACCCCTGAGCAAATAGCTGCTTTTGAAGCAGAAGGTCGTCAGGCTGTAATCCGTTTCAAGATTGATGACGCCCGCGATATTACTTGGAATGATATGGTGCGTGGCCCAGTGCAGTGGAAAGGCCGCGATTTGGGTGGCGATATGGTCATTGCTCGAGCATCATCGAGTACAGACATTGGTCAGCCTCTCTATAACTTTGTCGTTGTCATAGACGATGCTGACATGGGTATTACCCACGTGATTCGCGGTGAAGACCATGTAGGCAATACCCCCAAGCAGATATTGCTCTATGAAGCGATGGGCATGGCAGTGCCTGAGTTTGCCCACACGCCTTTGATTTTGAATGAAAAGGGCGCAAAGCTGTCTAAGCGAGATGGGGTGACCTCTATTTCAGATTTTCAGGCCATGGGCTTTATACCAGAGGCTTTGGCGAACTACATGACCCTGTTGGGATGGTCTGCCCCTGATGCGCAAGAACTATTCGCTTTAGATGAAGCGGCAAAGCTCTTTAGCTTTGACCGAGTTAATAAAGCAGGGGCCAAATTTGACTGGGATAAATTGGACTGGATTAACAGCCAGTATCTGCATCAGAAATCACCCGAAGATTTGCTATACCTGATAGTTCCTTATCTAAAAGAGGCCGGGTATGAGTTTGATGTGGATGCTGACCGAGATTGGTTATTAAACCTATCGGCGCTGGCAGGGCCAAGCTTGACTCGTCTGAAAGATTGCGTTGAGCTGAGCCACTTTTTCTTTACGCCGACCCTAAATTTTACGGATGCAGCGGTGGATCAGCTTAAAAAAGAAGGCGTGGCCGATGCTATGCAGGCGGTGCTAGATGCCCTCAAAGCTCAGGGCGATCTGAATGAGGTCAGTGATGCTAAAGGCCTGATTAATCAGGTGGCTAAGACCTTAGGTGTCAAGAAAGGTCTAATTATGAGATCTCTACGGGCTGCTCTGATGGCAGATATGCAAGGACCAGATCTAGTTGAATCTTGGCTGATATTGCATCAGCGTGGGTTTGATCAAGAACGTTTAGAGCGTGCGATCGCGCTAGGTCGCTAATCGACCGATGCTGCAGCTCATACTGATCACTCGTTTTTCATGACATTTATCCAGTTTCATCTGTAACGAATTGCTCTTGTCTGAGAATTTACGTTACATTTAGTAAACAATGTAGCTAATAAAACCTAGTTGGCTTAGTAAATTGCCTTTGTCAGGCCATTGGGTTTTTGCAGCTCGCTTTTAGAATGTGCTTTTCAATCTGCTTAGGCAGTTGGGACTGTTAATCAAAACGAGGCCACCGAGATATGAAGCTTTCTTGGAGAGTCATTTTGCTCTGGACGTTGCCAGCCCTGTTAATTGGGTTCTTCTTTTGGCAAGGTTCCATGGGCGGAGACCCCGCAAATATGAGTCGTAATACGGCTAGTACCCGTATGACCTACGGTCGGTTTTTAGATTATTTAGATGCTGGCCGAGTGACAGCGGTTGATCTCTATGATGGTGGCCGGACAGCCATTATTGAAGCGGTTGACCCACAGCTAGATGATCGTGTAATGCGCTGGCGTGTGGATCTTCCCGGTAGCGCACCCGAGCTAGTTGAAAAACTCCGTGATTCAGAGATTAGCCTAGATTCTCACCCACCTCGCAACGATGGAGCGTTGGTTGGCATCTTAGGTAATCTCCTATTTCCCTTTTTGCTGATTGCAGGTTTATTTTTCTTGTTCCGTCGCTCTAACGGTGGTGTTGGTGGCGGTCCTGGTCAGGCGATGAACTTTGGTAAGTCCAAGGCTCGCTTCATGATGGAAGCCAAGACCGGCATCATGTTTGATGACGTAGCTGGTATTGACGAAGCTAAGGAAGAACTGCAGGAAGTTGTTACCTTCTTGAAAAAGCCTGAGCGCTTTACCGCTGTAGGTGCCCGCATTCCTAAAGGGGTGCTGTTAGTCGGCCCTCCTGGAACCGGTAAAACACTGCTAGCTAAGGCAATTGCCGGTGAAGCAGGTGTGCCTTTCTTTAGCATTTCGGGTTCTGAGTTTGTAGAGATGTTTGTGGGTGTGGGTGCATCCCGCGTCCGCGACCTGTTTAAGAAAGCCAAGGAAAATGCTCCTTGCATCATCTTTATTGATGAGATTGATGCGGTTGGTCGCTCCCGTGGTTCCGGTATCGGTGGCGGTAACGATGAACGTGAGCAAACCCTCAACCAGATGCTCACCGAGATGGACGGTTTTGAGGGGAATAGCGGCATTATCGTAATCGCAGCTACAAACCGAGTAGACGTCCTTGACTCTGCTCTCTTGCGTCCCGGTCGGTTTGACCGTCAGGTATCGGTTGATCCGCCTGATGTTAAGGGTCGCGTGGCTGTGCTGGAAGTCCATGCTCGTAACAAGAAGCTGGCAGATGAGATTTCTTTGGATGCGATCGCACGTCGTACCCCCGGCTTTACCGGTGCTGACTTAGCCAACTTGCTCAACGAAGCGGCTATTCTAACTGCTCGTCGTCGTAAAGAAGCTATCACCATGCTGGAAATCGATGATGCGGTAGACCGTGTCATTGCCGGTATGGAAGGAACACCCCTTGTTGACGGTAAGAGTAAGCGTTTGATCGCCTATCACGAAGTCGGTCATGCCCTGATTGGTACCTTGGTCAAAGCCCATGACCCCGTGCAGAAGGTGACTCTGATTCCCCGTGGTCAGGCCCAAGGTCTTACTTGGTTTACCCCTAGCGAAGACCAGATGCTGATCTCTCGGGCTCAGCTATTGGCTCGGATTACCGGTGCTCTGGGCGGCCGCGCAGCTGAGGACATCGTCTTTGGTGAAGCAGAAGTGACCACTGGTGCGGGTAACGACCTGCAGCAGGTAACATCCATGGCCAGACAGATGGTAACTCGCTTTGGTATGTCTGCCGAGCTGGGTGCTTTAGCTCTAGAGAATCCTCAAGGAGAAGTCTTCTTGGGCGGTAGCTGGGGTGGACGCTCAGAATATTCTGAAACCGTGTCTCAGCGGATTGACGAGCAGGTGCGCGCTATCGTCGAGCAGTGCTACGACAATGCTAAGCGTCTGGTGGAAGATAACCGGTCGGCTGTAGATCGAGTGGTTGATATTCTCATTGAGAAAGAAACCCTTGATGGCGATGAGTTTCGTCAGATTGTAGCTGAGTACACTACGGTTCCTGAGAAGGAAAAGTTTGTGCCCGTTCTTTGATTAATTCCTCATTCTATAGGCCCGTCTAGTTCAGTAATAGAAAAAATCTAAGATCTTATTGGATCTGCAGCAGCAAATGGTGAGGTGGTATTTATCGCCTCACCATTTGCTGTTTTGTGCATGCATAATTACCGAAAGATAACAACTATAAAGCCATGACTGTCGGTAATATTTATCCTAAGGCTTATTCAATAAGCCAAAAAACAAATTAACTTCTCTCAAATTAGAACCTTTATTATCATCCTGTTGAGCTTATCAGCTAGTGTCTGAGAGCTGGCATAAGGTGCATGGTTCTGAGGTTTGGGAACTTCTTGACTACTTGTCGTTCCAACTTAGATTGTGATGAAAAAGGTTATTGTTCTTTCTGCCAGTATGATGGTGTCCACGTTATTTGTTGGTCAGCCAGCTAATGCTGATCCTGTCTGTTACATGGTTGATACAGAAGGTAATACTATTAATTTAGGCCATCTGTGTGGAGAGACTGTGCAGGATTCGATGCCATCATCCCCAAATTCTGTTTCTCCTAGCGTAGTCACGTTACCAACCGATACTAATGATTCTGTGACTGTGGCAGCTGAGCCAGTTACAATTTATACGCCCGAATTAATTTCAGAGTGGATGAATGGTTGTATGTATGAGGCGAATGCAGATGCAGTCGCAGGAGATGTCTCTGCGGAAATGTACAATACTATTCGTTCCTTTTGTCAGTGTACGATTGATACCCTACAAAATACGCACACTAGCCAAGAATTTGCAGCCATGCTTGATAGTACGTCGAGTGGTTCTATGCCTCCCTCATTGCAAAATATTGTTGGCGACTGTGAGCGACGTACTTTTGGTTAATCGCAACGGTGAGCTATCTGTATCTTCAGTTAGCTCATCATAAAAAAATAGAGTTTATGCCTACGCTTTACTTGGCGGTGACTAATCATGGTTTTGGCCATGCGACTCGGGCTGCATCTGTCGCGGCGGCCTTGTTAAACCTGTGTCCGGATGTCGAAATTATTTTGGTAACGACGGCACCTAAGTGGCTGTTGCAGTCGTATTTGCCTCCTGAGCGGATCACCTATCGACCGGTGAGCTTTGATATAGGTGTGTTGCAAAGCGATAGCTTGACGATGGATAAGGCGGCCACGCTGGAAAAACTAACGTGGATTCGAGATCACCAGACTGAAATTCTCGCACCTGAAATTGAATTTATTCAAGCAACTGGCGTTGATCTGATTTTTGGTGATATTCCTCCACTGCTAACCCAGCTGGCTAAGGCTGTAGATTTGCCTTGCTGGATGATGAGTAACTTTGGCTGGGATTTTATCTATTGGCCCTGGGGTGATGAGTTTGCCGCGATCGCAGATTGGATTGCTGATTGTTTTAGCGATTGCGATCTCCTTTTTCGTCTTCCTTTTCATGAGCCTATGACTGCTTTCCCTTGCATCACTGATGTGGGTTTGACAGGCGGTATTCCTAAACTGACGGCCTCGGCTGTCCGTGAGCGGTTCGGGATTACAACTCCCAAAGAACGAACGATTCTACTGACCTTTGGTGGATTAGGGCTTGCGAAAATTCCCTATGAGCAGGCCCTACAGACCTATCCTGACTGGCAATTTATTACGTTTGATCGCCAAGCGCCAGCACTGCCAAATCTGCTCAAGATTACGGAGCGCTGGCTGCGACCTGCGGACCTAATGGTGGTGTGCGATCGCATTGTTTCTAAACCGGGCTATAGCACCTTTGCCGAAGCCTGTCGTCAAGGGGTAGGAGTTGCCACTCTGCCTCGTCAGGGTTTTGCCGAAGCTTCTCTGCTACTAGAAGGCATTCAACGTCATGCCCGTCATCAGATTTTAGACAGCGATGCTTTTTTTGACGGTGACTGGTCGTTTCTAGATCAGTCCCTGGTGCTACCAACGGCCAATAAACTGTCTCAAGATGGCAATGAAATAATTGCTAATGCTATCAGTGACTACCTAAGCGCAAGAGGCGCATAATTGGTGTGGCACTCTCATTATTTAGAGGACATTTCCATGACTCCTACCACGTCAATGTCCGTGCATTACCAGACGGTATTATCGCTGCAGACCCGTGGTCAGTCGTTACAGCGATTTACCATGAAAGTTCAAGATGCTGTTCGTGAGTCTCGGGTCCAGACAGGGCTCTGTTGTCTTTTTTTACGCCATACCTCAGCCAGTTTGGTGATCCAAGAAAATGCAGATCCTGATGTGCTAGTGGATATGGAAAACTTTTTAGCCAAGCTGGTGCCGGAGGGGAATTACTATCGCCACAGTGACGAAGGTCCAGATGATATGCCTGCCCATTTACGCACTGCCTTGACCCATACATCTGAGCAGATTCCGATTATGAATGGTCGGCTAGCTCTGGGGACTTGGCAGGGTATCTATCTCTGGGAGCATCGTCATCGTGGCCACCGCCGTGATGTCGTAATTCACATTACGGGTATTTAGCAAGGTATGCTTAGCAGTCCATGCTTTTGCTGATCCATAACACAGAGGTATACAAACGGAATGAGCATTAATCTGGGGGGGACCCCAACACCGCCGCCGGGGTTTCGTTCGGGGTTTGTGGGGATAGTAGGACGCCCGAATGTGGGTAAGTCAACTCTGATGAATACCCTGGTGGGGCAAAAGATTGCCATTACCTCACCGATTGCTCAGACAACTCGAAATCGTCTCCGGGGTGTGATGACGCTGCCAGAAGCTCAAGTGATTTTTGTCGATACTCCCGGTATTCATAAACCGCACCACGAGTTAGGTAAAGTGCTGGTAAAAAATGCCCGCATCGCAATCAATTCTGTGGATGTCACCCTGTTTGTAGTGGATGGCACTAGCGAGATAGGTCGGGGCGATCTGTTTATTGCCGATCTGCTTAAGCGCAGTGAGGTCCCCATTGTTTTAGGAATCAACAAAGCCGACCTTCAGTCTGAGACAAAGGCTCAGATGATTGATATTAGCTACCAAGCGTTAGCCGATGAAAATGGCTGGCCTGTGTGTAAGTTCTCGGCAGTGACAGAAACTGGGTTAGATGCTCTAAAGACAAATCTGATTGACCGATTGGAGGTAGGCCCCTATTACTATCCACCTGATCTAGTCACCGATCAGCCTGAGCGTTTTATCATGGGCGAGCTGATTCGCGAACAGGTGTTGCTGCATACCCGTGAAGAGGTTCCACACTCAGTGGCGGTAACGATTGAAACAGTGGAGGAAACGCCCAAAATTACCAATGTTCTCGCGACAGTTTATGTAGAACGGAAGTCGCAAAAGGGAATTCTCATTGGTAAAAAGGGCTCCATGATGAAAGCTATTAATACCGCTGCTCGTGAACAAATGCAAAAGCTCATTGCTGGTAAAGTGTATTTAGAGGTGTTTGTCAAAGTTCAAGATCGGTGGCGGCAGTCGAGAACTCACCTGGCAGAGCTTGGTTATCGAGTTGAAGAGTAGGTGAAAAGTCTCTTCTATTAATTGGGCTTAGCCAGGTTTCTAAAGAGCGTATATTGTGGTTCAAACAACAGTTTTACCGTACCCGTTGGACCGTTGCGGTGCTTAGCGATTATCACTTCGGCAAGACCTCGATCAGGTGTATCAGGATCGTAATACTCCTCACGATATAACATCATAATCAAATCTGCATCCTGTTCAATACTGCCACTTTCGCGCAGATCGGACATCATGGGACGTTTGTTAGTTCGAGACTCTACACCACGGCTAAGCTGAGAAAGAGAAATGATCGGTACGTTTAATTCTCTCGCGAGACCTTTTAACGAACGAGTAATTTTTGAGAGTTCTTGAACCCGGTTGTCGCTGCTGCCTTCCATTAGCTGCAGATAGTCAATCAAGATTAAACCCAGTGCTCCACCATTTTCGGCTTTAAGACGGCGGCATTTCGAACGCATCTCAGTTACCGAAATATTTGGAGTATCATCGATAAAAATTGGTATCTGAGATAGGGAGCTGATGGCATGGCCTAGAGGCTCCCACTCATGCTGGCCAATCCGACCTGTGCGAAGTCGACCGCTCTCAATGCGGGCCTCTGATGAAAGCAGACGATACACCAGTTGCTGTTTAGACATCTCCAGACTAAAAATGGCAATCGGTTGTTTATGCCCACCCGCGATATTGCGAGCTACATTGAGCACGAAGCTTGTTTTCCCCATGGCCGGTCGGCCAGCGGCGATGATCAGATCAGATCGCTGAAAACCCTGAGTCATGGCATCCAGGTCATAAAAACCACAGGATAAACCTGGTAGTACCATGCCCATGGAGCGCTGTTCGATATCGTCAAAGGTTTCGGTCAGGATATCGGATGTGGCTGTGAGTCCCTGCTGAGGACGGTCTTGGGTAATGCCAAATATTTTTTGTTCAGACTGGTCTAAAACTGTTTCGATTGGGCTTTCTGTTTCGTAGCCCAGCTGAGCGATTTCCCCCCCGATTTGGATCAGCTTGCGACGGGTATATTTGTCCATCACCAGTTTGGCGTACTGGTCAATATTAGCGGCGCTAATGGTGCGGTCAAATAGCTGGGCGAGGCGAGATTGGCCACCTGCTTTTTCTAGCAGATTGTGATCTTTGAGCCAGGAAGCTACGGTCATCAGATCTGTAGGTTTACCTTTGCTCTGTAGTTCAATGGAGGCTCGGTAAATTTCGCGATGACTGCCGATGTAAAATGCATCCGGTACCAAGATTTCAGTGACCCGACCAATCGCTTCTGGATCAAGTAAGATGCCGCCCAGGATAGCCTCTTCCGCATCAATATTCTGAGGCGGTAGTCGATCAAAATCTGCTTGAAACTTACGTTCTTGAGCCATGATGACCCTCAGGCGATACGGTGGACTTTAGCTGAATAGAAGAGAATAGGAAGATGTCTGCTTGAAAGATTATTTAGGTAACCTAGATAGTTCAAATGTATTGTATCAATCTAAAATATCTAGTGCCTTTGGTATAAGTGAAGCAGTTTGAAGCGTATGCAGTATACAAGGGAGCCCCAGATTCAGTCGGCAATCTAGGGCTCCCTCATGGATTGATGGCTATATCGAACGTGGCATACTGGCTGCCACGCTGATGGAACTGGGTTGGCTTAAGCCACCCGTAGTCGTAATTCGGCGGTCACTTCGCTGTGGAGTTTTACCAAAACGGTGTATTCACCCAGCTTGTTAATGGCGGGCACTTCGATATCACGCTTATCGATATCTCTACCGGTATTTGTTTTAATCAGCTCAGCCACTTCATCAGCGGTGACGGTACCAAAGATGGCCTCATTTTCACCCACTTCTTTTTTAATGGTGAAGAGGCCAATGGTTGCGATCGCAGTTTTCATTGCTTCCGCATCATTCTTAATTTGCTCTAGACGCTGACGCTCTGCTTCGCGACGGCGTTCTACCTGCTTGAGTACACCAGGAGTGGCTCGATACCCCAGCCCGCGAGGTAGCAAATAATTGCGTGCGTAGCCAGGGGCTACATCAACTAGGTCGCCTTCGTTTCCTAGCTTACTAACATCTTGACTTAAAACTAACTGAACCCGTTTTGCCATAATAATTCTGCTCAGGCCCAGATAAATTGCGCATGCACGTTGTGCAAACGGTTTATATGGCCCAGTCTCCTTCTTTGACCCGTTATAAAACTTGTGCAGTCTAACATTCTATAGAACCAGACCCATCTGAGGCAAATTTAAACCTGATGCCGGATCACATTTAGACATCATTGACGTAAATCACCCGATCGGGTGAGCCATATGAGTGTAGTAGCTGCTCGGTTGCTAGCACTACGTTAGAGCAGCGGTGAACAGCCGTGTGTTGTAACTGATGAGTTTGGGAGAATCCTGCTGATGACCTACCAAAAGACCTATCAACAGAGGGCTCGATTTATCCGTCGATTGATGATTGAAGGAATTGTCGCGGTGGCAGGGTTGGGAATGCTGACTGCAATGCCAGTTGTGGCTTATGAATTGGTGTCTCCTTGGCAGGTTGCCCAGGGGGTGTTGTATTCATCGTCACCGGGCCGGTTTGCGATCTCATTTCCAACGACGCCTGAGATAACCACCGAAGATGACGATATTGACGGTGACCCGGTTGAAATTAAAACGTTTCGAACGGCCACGACCACCAGTCAATATATGGTTATGTATACTGACCTGCCCACGACATTTTTAAGCCAGGGAACAGAGGATGTATTGGATGCTTTGCGAGACTACTCGTTTGAGGATATTGATATCGAGGCGTTATTGGCCTCAGAGATCAATGTTCAACTCGGTGGACATCCAGGTCGGCGCTATCGCTACAGTCAGGGGGATGGCACTATTGATATACGCCTATATTTGGTCGACGAACGAGCCTATTTGTTATTGGCTGTTGACAATAATGAGACAAATGTTGATCGGTTTATCAGTTCTTTTGCACTGCGATAGGGCAAGGTCGATATCTCACAGCTTCCATGCCAGGAATTATCAAAGCCATATCCCGCTGCGTTGATTATGTTGAATCGTTTGAAGGCTTGGTGGCATACCTACTTACCTGCACAGGCTTGTTCACCTAGCGTATTGAGCGTTTATGAACAGTGGAGGCAGCAGTTTTTTTACCAACGTCTCAGGCTGCTGATTTGGCTATTTTTATTTGTTTTAGTCACGCTCACTGTGTTTGAACTCTTAGTGTGGCGACTCAGACCTGAGGATATAGGGCAGGGTAATTTTGTGACCAATGGTGTGATCGGCTTGATATTTGTATCAAGTTTGTTTCTGCAGACAATGCCCTGGGGTAAACGTCATCAGGGGCTGATCTTTTGGAGTGTGTCGGCTGGGATAACGGTAACCCTATTACTGGTCGGTGTATTACAGGGCAATGTGAGCGATACCGAGGTAGCGATATGGTCCATGGTGTTTTTAGCTCAGTCAACGCTAGTACCGGTCAGATGGAAGTTGCATATGAGATCGCAGCTAACTCTAATGATTCCCCTGACTGCTCTCGTCACCTTTGCTTTTTTTACTGCAGAAACCGCAGCTGCGCGGACGGATGTCGTTTTTGGAACGATATTCGCCTATATCTATTTAGTCTGGGTTTGTATTGTTGCTGATTTGGGCGTTTATCTATACGAACGATTACGTTATCGAGAATTTGAGGCCCGTCAAGAAGTCAAAACCTTTTTACATGCTGTTTCCCACGATTTACGTAATCCAGTAACAGGCACCCAGCTGTTGATAAAGAGCCTGCTTGATCAGCATGGTGAGATCATTCCGATGCATCGGTCTCTATTAGAACAAAGTCTTCAAAGCGGTGAACGACAATTAGTGCTTATTAACAGCCTATTAGAGGCTCACAACAACAATCTAAAAGGTCTGGCGTTACAGCGACAAACTATTCACCTGCATATGTTGGTGAAGTCTATTTGCCACGAGTTAACCCCCCAGTTTGCCAACGCAAATATTACTATTCACAATCAGCTCTCTCCCGACCTACCGTTGATAGTGGGTGACCCCACTCAACTTTGGCGAGTGTTTAATAACCTAATGATGAATGCGCTACACCATAATCCACCTGGAATTACCATCTGGCTAAATGCATCGGTCGTGCCCTCTGAACCACCTCAACTACGCTGCACTGTGCACGATAACGGGATTGGTATGAGTTCAGAGCAATGTGCTCATCTATTTAGTCTGTATGTTCAGGGCCATCGTCGTCGTCATCTGAGTATTGGTCTGGGACTCCATATTGCTCAACAAATTATTGATGCCCATGGCGGTACCATTGGCGTAGACTCTGAGCTCACCCAAGGGAGTACATTTTGGCTAATGCTGCCGTTAGCTCACCCAGCCCTTGCGTAGGGCTAAGACAGCGGCCTGCACTCGGTCATTGACCACCAGCTTGTTCATAATGCCTTTGACATAAGTTTTTACAGTATTGGTGCTCAAAAATAACTTCTCGCCAATTTCTGGGTTGCTATGGCCTTCAACAATGAGTTTAAGCACCTCAAGTTCTCTTTCGGATAGAGGATGGTCTGGTACTGGCTCAGCAGGATGATGGGTTAAACAGTTCATCACCTGTTGAGCGATTTGTGGGTCCAGGTAAATACCCCCAGATGCCGCGACTGTAATGGCCTGCATGAGAGTGTCAATGCTGGTGCCCTTGATGCAATAGGCATCGGCTCCACTCGATAGGGCGGCGATTACTTCGGTTTGGTCCATATGGGAGGTAAACACCACCACCCGGATGTGGGGAAGTATATGCTTAATCTGTTGGGTAGCTGCAATCCCATCAAGGCGAGGCATGCCAATGTCCATCAAAATCAGGGCTGGTTGATAGTCTTGAGCCATGGCAATGCCTTGATAGCCATCCTCTGCTTCACCAATTACGTTAACGGCTGTCTTAGGGGCCAGAGAGTGTGTCAGCCCCAAACGCATCATCGGATCGTCTTCAATAATTAGAATATCGAGGGGCATAGAAAGCTGCTGACGACAGACAACGTCACTTAACTCTATAACACTAGTTGAGCCAGTGGCGTTACCTGACAAGATCATCCGACCGGATGAGGTCGATCGGGCTAAAACATGTCTTTCATGCCACGAATGCGGCCAAAAACACGAGCAGGCTCTTGTCTCTTGGCAACTGCCTGGAGAGCTGGCTGGTCCCAGCGCAAAAAGGGATTGGTTTTTTTCTCAATCCCAAGCAGTGAGGGTACCGTTGCTTCCTGACGGCTACGTGCGGTTTGTACACACTGATAACGAGCCTGCAAATCAGGATTTTGGCCATCTACAGTCACTGCAAATTGCAAATTACTCAGGGTATATTCGTGGGCACACCACACTCGCGTATTATCTGGCAGCTGGCGCAACTTGCTAAGGGATGTGACCATTTGGGCTGGGGTGCCTTCAAACAACCGTCCGCAGCCGCCTGCAAATAGCGTATCGCCGCAGAAGAGTTCGCCCGGTTCATCGGTAATGGGAGCAAAGTAATAGGCAATATGTCCTCGGGTGTGGCCAGGGACAAAGAAAATCTTGGCCGTGCGGTCCGCAAAGCTAACCGTATCCCCCTCATTGAGAAAGATTTGCTGTCCAGGGATACGGCCTTGATCGACTTCGCTAGCATAGACAGTTGCTTCAGGATAGTTGGCCAACAGCTGTTGGTTTCCACCGACATGATCGCCATGGTGATGGGTATTAAAAATAGCGGTGAGTTCAGCACCCAGTTCCTTGAGCTTGCTTAAAACGGGTTGTGCCTCCGTCGGATCGACAACGGCAGCAGCTGTACCAGTGTGGAGCAAAAATATATAGTTGTCTGACCAGGCGTTGATGCGATGGATCTGCATGGCGAAATTGGGTCGTCAGCGTTTCTAATTGCTCTAAATCGGCAACGGTACAATGCCCTCGACCCAGGATTAACAACGCTTAATACTTTAACAAAAGTAAATAGAGATCGACTTGTGTGATTTTTTAGTACACTAGTACTTAGTTTGTTTGTACTCTAAATCAGCAACGGCGAAAAAAGAGATGAGTCGTTAGTGTGACCTATCTCAAGCTTTAATATCAACTTCTCCCATGAGGATCGGAACTATGACTTTAGCAAAATCTACATCTACTGAGACCCTCAGCATTAACGCTAGAAATGATGCTAATGCTACCGATCAACAGCGCGTTACTTTAGACAAGTTACGTCACTTTGCCAACCAATCCATGGACTATACGCTCAGTCTATGGAGTAACTATGAGCCGCTTGTTCTCGATAAAACCCAGGCGACTTGGCAACTGCTACGCCATACGCAGCCTGTTCAACTACTGCTGGCAGCGGCCTTAGCTGTTCTATCTATTGCTTTGGTCTTACTGGTGAATACGTTTAGTGGATTGATTATCCTATCTCTTAAGGTGGCAGCTCTGACTTTAGCTGCCATTGCGGTGGGTCAGTGGATTGCGCTGGGGGTGCGCTGGGCCGATGACAAACTTCCGTCGGTAGAACCAAAAGAATAGTTTTGTCTGAGGGCTAGTGTATTCGGCTAGCCCTGCCGCAAGTCAAAAATTTTTTGTAGCGTAGTTTTGGAGGCTGCTCACAAAAATCTTTAAATCGAATGGGGATCTGGTCAGAATTGAATTCTGTCTAGCAAATAAGAGGTTGATTGAGGAGATTGTTGAGATCGAGTCAATGGTTTAGTGAGCCATGTATATTTCCATTATTACGAATGGCTCTAAACTGTTGTAATCATACCTAAGCAGACTGCCCAGCCCAGTGTGATTTTTTATGCTGCAAAAACAGAAAAATATTTTAAAGCTGTCTGCATAACATAATTGAGGAGGCTTTAAGCTATGGATTTCTTCTGAATCATGAAGAATTATAGATCGCTCTAGGAATTTATTAAAATTAGTGGATATCCTGGCAGGGAAAGAAGGATATTTATTTTAAATGTAGTATAAGCTGCCTATTCTTGCGATTTTGGGCAGTTTGTTACCTCCTTTGTTGTTGCTGAGTTTGGTTTATGTCAGACGTGATTGGCCAAGGTCGCTTGGTGGTGACAGATTCTGCTGCACCAGAGAATTCCAGGCACTTTGGATTTCAGATTAGTCAGCAACAAATCCAGTTTTATGACTTGTCTGATAATGATCGAATGGCGTCATTGGATTGGTGGCTGATTGTGCAAGAGAGCTTAGGTGGGATGACAGATGTGTCAGTGCCTGGGCATCTTGTTTTAAGTGGGCTGCCAGCGACTCCTAATTCTGCTTTTTTAGATATTGTTGTTGGAGCTGATGCTGTTGTTAATCCATCAGTATTTACATTAACCGTGCGCCAGTCAGCTCCGTTTGGGGTCAGCTCTAGCGGACACATTATGTTCCAAGACTTGGATCTGACCTTTACACAAACGGTCTCTGAGGTGACCGTATCGGGAGCGGTTAAGGTTATATTGTTTGATCCTTCGGAACAGCCAGTAACACTAACACCTGCCTGGGATGAAGGTAAATTAGTCTTTAGGGCCACAGGTCCCAATGTTCCGGTCGAGCAGGTTGGGGTGATTGAGCAAACCCAGATAGAGGTCAATTCGGTCACTCATCCTTGGGAATCTTTACAGGTCTTGTATTCATTAGATATAGATCCTGGGAGTTTGATTCGCGATGTCTCTGCCCAGGCCTCTATTGATTTAACGGTGCAGACTCCCAACCGAGTGTCATGGGCAGAGGGTGCTTTAACCACTCAGTCTAATGCTGCGATCGCAACCGCGCCGCGTGGCACTAGTCGACCCATACCTCCGCCTCGTCCTGTCCATCGTTTGGTAGAGGCATGTCAGGCGACCCAGGAAATTTCCATCGTTGTGTGGCTCAAACCTGGCAACACTAGGCAGGATGGTCCCGCACGTATCGTAACGCTATCGTCAGGATCGTCTAAACGAAACTTTCTGATTGGCCAGGTAAAAGACCGATATGTGGTCCGTCTACGCACCACCGAAACCAATGAAAATGGTCTAGTCAACGATCGTGATCTTTTAGAATCGCCAGCAAAGGCCGTACAGCAACAGCCGACTTGTTTGGTATTTACCTGCTCTCTCAGTACATCAGATAGGCCGAATGCGCGTTTATATATTGATGGTCAGCAGGTTGATGCGACTAAGATTGGCGGTGATTTTAGTCGATGGAACAACTTTGAACTAGCGATCGCAAATGAGTTTAAT
>JBCDFI010000060.1:0-16001 GCA_039178155.1 Cyanobacteria bacterium P01_H01_bin.105 | reverse complement strand
TCGTACCGCCCTTCGGCATCGTTGATCGTATCGCTATAGATTCCCGCCAAAAATGCAGTATTCGCGCTGTAACGTAGTGAGCCCCAGCGATCAATCCAAGCAAGACCACCGTCGGTCGTTTGAATCTCACCTGCCACCCAATTGTCTAGCCAGCGCTCTACATCACGACGATATCTCTGGGAGCCCGTAGATTGAGCTAACAAAATGCTTGTACCATAGGATTTTTCATCCCAGCTCTGGGTCCAGTCTGGATCTAAATTCAAACTGGAGTAGTGCTGTCGGGCCTGAGTAAGGTAGGGTCTTTCTCTCGTGGCTTGATATAACCAGGCTGCTCCCCAGGCTAATTCATCTGTATAGCCACTCCAAGAATTGTAGAAGTCTTGAACCTCAGGAATACTATCGGAGTATCGTCCACGATAGGTATCGGCAAATGCATAAAGCTGCTTCGCATTATCTAATAGTCGGTCTGCATACGATGGATCTGTAGACCGAAAGAGAATAGATGCAGCAGCCAAAGCTGCCGCTGTCTCGGCAGCTAAGTCAGACCCTGGATTGTCTGGATCGATGCTGTAGGCAGGACGGGCCATGGTCATATCTTCAGGCCGTCCCCAAAACTGATGGTCGATCGTGGGGTCACCGACTTGAGCATATAGAGCCTGGGTAGTTTGGCCATCACTCACGTGGGCTTTGAGGAGATAATCAGTGCCCCATCTAACAGTATCTAACAGTTCGTCGAGCTGTTTACTTTCTTTATAAGCATCTCTGTACTCCAGACCACCCCAAGCTAGTAGTGTGAGGCTAGACGCCATGGGAAACCCGAATTTTACATGGTCGCCAGCGTCATAATATCCTCCGGTTAAATCTAGACCAACATCAGCTCCATCGTTCAAAGCGGAGTCGCCACGCCATGTAATCCGATTATTGTCTGGCAAGTCTCCAGATCGCTGAGCCTCGTAAAACAGTAGTGATGTTTGCAGCGCTTGACCATACACAGAGGCAGCATTCTTCTTAGTAGCCACAACATTCTTATCCTCTGTCTTAGATGGATTTGCAGTTATTGGAGGACTAGCAGATTGGTCCTCTAACTCTGCTACCGACTCATCTGCTCTAGATAACGGCTGCTCTAGACTAGATTGATCGGCGGGTATAGAGAGATCGGATGAGACTGTTGCGGGTGATGAAGTTTTTTCTGGTAAATCAAGGGTTATTGATTCGGATGAGACTGTTGCGGGTGATGAAGTTTTTTCTGGTAAATCAAGGGTTATTGATTCGTTAGAAACGTTACCAACAGAAACACCATTAAAGGAATAATTGCTGGGCTCATTGGCAGAACTTCCATAACCATTAAAACCAATGGTAATAGCATCTCCGGGTAGCAACGTCCCATTCCAGCTAGCATTGCTGATGGTATAGAAATTTTGCCCTTGCTCGACATTGTGGCTGAGCAGCTCACCATGCCACAGGTCGCCGATCTCAAACGGTGCTACAAACTCGATTTGCCAGCGATCTAAGGGCTCGTTGCCATTATACGTAAAGCTAAGGTTGGCAGTAAATCCACCCCACCAGCTTTGTGCGATCGCAAAATCAACAAACTCAATATCAGCCTGTTCTGTAGGCACAGCAGATTGACTAGACCGCGGCGAACTAATCGCACCATAAGGAGCAGGTTCAGTAATAACTGTGACCTGGGGAACGTCGGTTGTTGCATGATGACCAACAAAACCGAAACTCACACTTTCACCAGGGTTTAAACGTGAGTTCCAACCCTTTGCTTTGATGGTATAGCGATTGCCATCACGTTCTAGAATGTCTGCATTCCAGAGAGTTTGTATTTCAAAGGTGGTTTCAATCGTAACAATCCAGTCATCAACAACCGTTGATTCACTGTTAGTAATATGAATAGAACCCACCAAGCCACTGCGCCAGGTTTGGACAGCCTCAAAAATAGCTTGCATGTGTTTTTATGAGCGTTCAAACGGAATCTGCTTAAAGTCTGGAATCAGATGGTAGCTGCTGAGATGCCAGTGACACCTTTACCCCGTTTTATAGCAATGCACCCATAAAAAAGCTTTGTTCTAAGTATAGAGCGGGTTGAGTAAAATTCTAGATTTGCAATCAAACAAAATGATTGATGTGTACACAAAATACAAAAAGTACTCTAGAGGCCTGCCCTTAGGAACATTTTCGGCAACGATTTCGGCTAGCTTGCCCCAAACGCATGGTTGAGCATTACTTATTTTGCTATCAGAGTTTGTTTTTGGCTCAACATCTGTCAGGCTGTAACAGCGCTCGTATCAGATGTAGATAGATGTCAATGGATTTGGAATCGGCTCCAGGCTTTAGTGAGTTGTCATTGAGTGAGCCGGTACTAAAGGCTTTGGAAGGTTTGGGCTATGAAAGTCCAACCCCGATTCAAGCACAAACAATTCCTCACGTACTGGCTGGTGTCGATATTATTGGCCAAGCCCAAACAGGTACAGGCAAAACAGCTGCCTTTGCCCTGCCTCTATTATCCCGTGTAGATATTAGTCAGCGGTTACCCCATACCCTGGTACTCACCCCAACGAGGGAACTCGCTATCCAGGTAGCCGAAGCTTTTCAAAGTTACGCATCTCATATGAAAGGCTTCCATGTACTACCACTCTATGGAGGGCAAAGCTATAGCATCCAGCTCCGTAAGCTAGAACGCTCGGTGCATATTGTCGTAGGGACACCTGGCCGGGTCATGGACCACATGAAGCGCGGGACCCTGGATTTGAGCGAGTTACAGTGCTTAGTACTAGACGAAGCCGATGAAATGCTACGCATGGGCTTTATTGAAGATGTGGAATGGGTGTTAGAAAAAACCCCCGACTCCCGCCAGGTAGCACTTTTCTCGGCAACCCTACCCAAAGAAATTCGCCGGATTGCCCAGCGACATTTAGATAACCCAACTGAAGTTTTAATCAAATCCAAGACATCCACTGCTGATACTATCCGCCATCGCTATTGGATGGTCAGTGGGTATCACAAACTAGATGCACTGACACGGATTTTGGAAACGGAAACGTTTGACGGCATGATCGTCTTTGTCAGAACCCGTGTGGCCACGGTGGAGTTAGCCGAGAAACTGGCAGCCCGTGGGTATGAAACGGCACCGCTGAGCGGCGATATCTCTCAAATCCAGAGAGAGCGAACTGTCGATCAGCTTAAATCAGGAAAATTAGATATCGTCGTCGCCACCGATGTAGCAGCGAGAGGGCTAGATGTCGAGAGAATTAGCCATGTCGTCAACTATGACATGCCCTACGATACCGAGACCTATGTACACCGGGTTGGACGTACAGGTCGAGCTGGACGCAAGGGTGAAGCCATTTTATTTGTCGCACCTAGAGAGCGACGGTTGCTGTATGCCATTGAGCGGGCCACTAAGCAAAAAATCTCCAAAATGGAGATGCCTACGACCGAAATGGTCAACAATAAGCGCATTGCTCGGTTTAAGCAACAGATTACTGACACGATAGCTGAGGAGAATCTAGAATTCTTCACCAATCTCATGGAACAGTATGAGCAGGAGCACAATGTGCCTGCCATTGAGATTGCGGCAGCATTAGCCAAATTGGTGCAAGGGGAAGAGCCTCTGCTGTTGGTAGAGCGCAAGCGGTCGCGACCAGAGCGAACCGGCGATCGTAGGGATCGAGAACGGCCACAGCGACGTGAGCGTAAGGTGTCACCACCGGAGCAAGGCATGGGTCGATATCGAATTGAAGTGGGTCATCGACATCGGGTCAAACCTGGACATATCGTGGGTGCGATCGCAAACGAAGCCAGTTTAGAAAGCCGTTACATTGGCCGCATCAACATATACGACAGTCATAGCACCGTTGATTTACCCGAGGGGATGCCGAAGGAAATCATACGCCACTTAAAAAAAGTATCTATTTCTGGTCAACCTTTACGGATTACACGAGTGGAAGAAAACTCAACCGGTAAAGGCGGTGGTAAACGACGACGCCCTAAAACAAAATCCCAGAAAGATTAATTCAGACATAGGTCAAGGTCTTAAACATCGCTATCAACTAGCTTCTGATACTCGGCTTCGGTCAATAGATCGTCGGGATGTTCTATACGGTCTAAAAAAAGTTTGCCCTGTAAATGGTCATATTCGTGTTGAAAGATCCGCGCGACAAAATCTTGTAAATATTGCCGATGGGAATCGCCATAGCGGTCCAGGTATATCACCTCGATTTCACGGTAACGAGGAACTAACCCACGCTGACCGGGCACGCTCAAACAGCCTTCCCAACCTTTGATTCGCTCCTCACTGTGGCTCAAGATCTGGGGATTGAGCATGGCCACAGGTTCCATATGCGGAGCCCGTGGATAGCGTAGATTGGGGCGCGAGGCCACAATAAACAACTGCAGGCCTTCAGCCAGTTGGGGAGCAGCAATACCCACACCATTTTTGGCAGCTGCGGTCACCAAAAGGTCATCAATCAGACACTGCAGCTGCGGTTCATCGATATGGTGGATGGGCTCAGCCTGCGATCTCAATCTGCCATCGCCCAATTCAATTACAGAACGTATTCCCATTATCGTCGCTGCTGAGGCAGAGCCTTAGTCTGTACATCTAACGCAACCTGTCGACCGCCTCGATCCACCTCCAACGCAATCGACTCACCGACGCCAACGTCCTGAACTATTTGCTGTACCTGCTCAGCATCAGCAATGGTTTTACCATTCATGGTCACAATGACATCACCCACTTCCAAACCAGCTTCGATAGCTGGCGAATTTCGCATTAATCCTAGAATAATCACACCTTCGTCGGCAGATAGACGCAGATCATTGCGAGGATCACGATTAATTTGTTGACGTAAGTCAGCCGTTAAGGTCCGCATTTGAATCCCTAAATACGCATGATCAACCCGACCTTTTTCAATCAGCTCTTGAGCCAAACGCTGGGCCGAATTAATAGGAATCGCAAATCCTAACCCTTGTGCCCCACCAATAATGGCCGTATTAATACCAATGACCTCGCCACGCTCATTTAGAAGTGGCCCGCCTGAATTGCCCGGATTAATCGCCGCATCAGTCTGAATAAACTGCACGCGTTTATCCGGCACCCGAATCTGTGAACTAGTCCGTCCTGTAGCACTGACGATGCCAGCAGTAACGGTATTATCTAACCCCAGTGGATTACCAATGGCAATCGCCCATTCCCCGGCTCGTAGCCGCTCCGAATTGCCTAACGTCACCGTGGGTAGCCCTTGAGCCTGTACCTTAATCACCGCTACATCAGTCAAAGGATCTTCGCCTACTACCTCTCCACTAAATTCACGCCCATCCCTAAGCGTTACCGTCACCGTATCTGCCCCTTCAACCACATGAGCATTGGTCCAGATCACACCATCTGACTCCACCACAAAACCAGAGCCCTGACCCCGTTCAACCCGTGACGAGGGCTGCTCCCACATATCTCCAAAAAATTCTCGAAAGAACGGATCATTGAATGGTCCAGACTGTCGAGTGACTGTCCGAGAAGAATCAATGCGAACCACCGCAGGGCCAACCTGATCGGCTACCGATGCGATAAAACTACTACCTGCCAGCAGACGACCAGAGCCCGAGGATGGAGCTTGAGCACTCGTTGACGTCAGGCGCGCTGTCGTCAGCACTGCCGCTGTCGTACTGCAGACAGCAATAAAACCGTATACCGCTAGCGACTTAGTAAATCGAAGAGCTGAAGAACGCAGGTCAGACATAGGTTTAGACATGGAGCTTTATTATTAATATTTTAAGCGGAGGTAAAAGGATTTAGTACTGCTAAAAGCGCAGCATTTTTAGACTCAGTAAAAATCACCCATTAACGACATCGTATTCTTGTTAGCCATAGCGAGTAGATGTAGCTCTAGCGGCGAATGATCGTCCAACGGCAACAAGGCCAGACTAAGGTTAATTCCTCCACTGCTTGTATAACCGTCCACAGTGCAATTCAGCAATCAAAGCTGTGACAGTTCACTTAATTTCCGTGAAGCTGATCCCCTCTATTCTTGAGATAAGGTTATGTATACACCCTAGATTTACATAGTGTGCATTCTGGATATGTGAGCAACAACAGGTTAGGGTATTAGGACTCATTAGCGTTCGACATACAACTAAGAAGTTATACCTACACATCAACATACTGAATGACTCCAATACTGAGTTATTACTTAATCTTTTGTCGTTTTTAAGGAAGAATTCAATCAATACTCGTTGCTATTCGAATCAGGCGTGCCTCCTAGTTGCAGAATTGTCCAGCCACAGCTTATTCAGAGTTAGTTCAAGATGTTTGAAATCGTTCATTTTAGGAACGCTGGAACGTTAGTACACTGTTCTGCGGACTGATTTGGCTTTTAGCCTAGCAATTGAAATTGGTTGGGTATTGGTCTCCATAACGTGTTTTTGACATGAAACCTTCTGGAGTTCATTAGGGCATTTGGTTGTTGGTCTATCTGCGATCTCAAGGCCCTTATTCATGATGTACAAAATGCAGCACTGTCACATCGTCAATCATTTCGATTCTTGAGGTTCTCGTCGCGCTCAACCAAATTTGAAACTGTAAGAAAAATTAGCTTGATAATAGTGCAGAGTTTACTCACCTTTAGCTGGAGGGTTAGTTGTGGACAAAGTAGATGGTCTTTGGAATGAGGTCCTCAATAAGCTTCAGGATCAGCTCAGTGGCCCTACGTTCGAAACGTGGATCAAGCCCACACGGCTGCAAACACTTGCTGATAGCACACTAACTATTTCTACCCCCAATCCTTTCGCACGAAATTGGGTACAGAAGCACTATGTTCAAGTCATTTCTGATGTTGCTCAAGAACTTTTGGGCCACGATATTAATGTAGTTGTCACGGTCAATGAAGCGCCTGATAGTGGATCAAGTCAGGCTGGTGAACCCGTTTCTTGGCCCCCGAGTCAAGCTACAGAACGTGTCACTAGTCAAAATAAGTCCAGTCCTCCAGACCTGAATCCAAAGGCTGTATTTTCACGCTTTGTCGTCGGCTCTAACAATCGTATGGCCCATGCAGCCTCTTTAGCTGTGGCCGAATCGCCTGGTCGTGAATTTAATCCTCTATTTCTTTGTGGAGGGGTAGGACTGGGTAAAACTCATCTGATGCAGTCTATTGGTCATTATCGGCTAGATATCGATACCAGCGCTCGCATCGCTTATGTTTCTACCGAACAATTTACGAATGATCTAATTACCGCTATTCGTCGCGATAGCATGCAGCGCTTTCGTGAGCAGTATCGTGAAGTCGACATCATCATGGTTGACGATATTCAATTTATTGAGGGTAAAGAATATACCCAGGAAGAGTTCTTCCATACGTTCAACACGCTACATGAAGCGGGTAAGCAGATCGTGATCGCATCCGATCGCCCTCCCAACAAGATTCCTAGACTTCAAGAAAGGCTGTGCTCCCGATTTTCCATGGGACTGATTGCCGATATTCAACCGCCTGATTTTGAGACTAGAATGGCCATTCTGCAGAAGAAGGCCGAATATGAAAGCGTCACATTAAGTCGTGAAGTCACTGAGTATATTGCCGCTGGCTATACGTCTAATATTCGCGAACTTGAAGGGGCCTTGATCAGAGCGATTGCTTACACATCCATATCGGGCCTGCCAATGACCATCGAAAATTTAAAGCCTGTACTCGATACCCCGGCGGGCAAAGTAGATGCATCCCCTACATCGGTTATCGACATTATTTCCGAAGTCTTTGGAGTTTCAGTAGAAGACCTAAAAAGCAACTCTAGACGGCGTGAGATTAGTCAAGCTCGACAAATAGCGATGTATTTGGTTCGTCGTCATACGGACTTAAGCCTTCCTAAGATTGGCGAAGTCTTTGGTGGCAAAGACCACACTACAGTGCTTTATAGCTGCGACAAGATTGCTCAACTGGTCAAGAAGGACTTGAACATGGCACAGACTGTTCGTCAGCTTAGCGATCGCATTAGCTTAAGCAACCGAGGCTAACTGGACAAATCAACACTTAACAGGAGCCAGGTGTTATTCTCCAGCAGCCTGACTCCTGTTATATGAAATACACATAACCGAAAAAATCATCTGTGGAAAATGGTACTGCAGATCTACTTAAATCGAAGTATTCAAGCGCCCAACCCACTCAAAGTATTAAGTTTAATGCCAGTATCCAATTCAAGACTTCTGTGGAAAACTCTATTTTAACTGTGGAAAATCTGGGGATTCGCTGAGGAGAAACAAACAGGCTGTGGGGAAAATGTTTCACTAACTGCAAGGTCTGTGGAAAATGACCTTTAATATCCACATGTTTTCCACAGGATGAAAAAGCTTAAATGGTTTTGCTGTAAAGGCATACAAACACAGTTTCCACAGTTTCCACAGGCTCTACTACTACTATTGTTTAAATTTTAAAGAAGACTAGATCCATAGAACAGAGTGATAAAACTGAATCAAAACAAACGCTTTCTTTCCTTCTGTCAGGGTGTTAGGATTGGCCAGCATTCTTGATAGACATATGTCAGCTATGAAGTTCGTGTGCTCCCAGGGGGATCTCAACACACATCTTTCAATTGTCAGCCGAGCTGTTCCTTCCAGGCCGAATAAGCCTGTGTTGGCAAATATCTTGGTAAAGGTGGATGAAGAGGTACAGCGTATTACCCTAACCAGTTTTGATGAAACGTTAGGAATTCAAACCAGCTTTTCTGCCCATGTTGATACAGGTGGTGTGTTAACCGTTCCTGCCAAGCTCCTCGGCGACATTGTGTCTAAACTACCCCCCGAAGACTTGGACTTAAGTCAAGTAGAATCTGAACCTGTAATTACGTTGACCTGTTCAGCAGGTAAATATCAAGTTCGAGGGATGGAAGCTACAGACTATCCTAGTCTCCCCTTAGTGGAAGATGGACAAGTTGCCAGTGTTTCCGCAGAGTCGATTTTAGAGGGACTACGTGGCGCTCTTTTTGCTACAAGCTCTGATGAAACCAAGCAAGTACTAACAGGTGTACATGTGGTTGCAGAGCCTGAAAATTTGGAGTTTGCAGCTACAGATGGTCATCGACTGGCTGTGGTTCAAAGCGTGGATGATTCCGGTGTAGCTCTTTCCATTGATGTCACAATTCCAGGAAAAGCGCTGCGAGAACTAGAGCGTTTACTGCAGGCCCATCAAGGGGCAGAACCGATTGCCCTACGATTTAATCCTACTCAAGTTGTATTTGAACTGGGGCATCAGCGCATCACAACCCGTCTTTTAGAGGGGCAGTATCCTAATTATCGCCAGCTTATTCCTAAACAGTTTGAACGCCAGCTAACACTAGATCGTAAACAGCTTATATCAGCTCTAGAGCGTATTGGTGTTCTTGCCGATCAGCGTAATAATATTGTCAAGCTTTCCATTAATAGCTCTGAACAAAAACTGGCTCTTTCTGTCGAAGCTCAAGAAGTGGGTAATGGCCGAGAAGAAATGGCTGCCCAGATCACGGGTGATGATCTAGATATTGCTTTTAATGTGAGATACCTGCTAGAAGGTCTCCGGGCCCTGCCAAGCGCTGAAGTTCAGTTACAGTGCAATGCAGCAACCAGCCCTGCTATTTTGACCCCAGTCAGTGGTTTGCAGATGACCTACCTGGTGATGCCTGTGCAAATTCGTAGTTAAGATCATTGTCAAACTTCAAGAAAAATTTATCTAAATTCTCGCATTGCGCTACCAGACAGGGCAATCTGGTAGTGTCTTAAAAATCTAAGTGAGGATTTAGATATGGATTTGACGCTGGCGGCAATTGTATTTGGAACTGTATTTCTACTCTTTAGTCGTGATGTACTAGGGGATTAAATATTGTCTGAATATAAAACTCATACAGTTAGCACCTGGTTGATTTGGCTAGTCTGCTGGCGTTTAGTGTGTAGTCGTTCCAAAAAAATCAATACGATAATCGGTAATTTTAAGTCCAGTGCGCCGCTCTACTTCTTGGATCACCGCACTGGGCAATTCAATATCAATATCAATAATTTTCTGAGTGTCTAGACAATTGACATGACTGTGGGAGCTATTTAAGTGGCCATATAGCCGCCCATCTGAACGCTCAATACATTCGATAATACCTTGCTCAAATAACACCTCTAAATTTTGATACACCGACGTATGGCCAATCTTTTTGCCATGTCGGTTTAGCTCATCATAAATTTCCCGTGCCGATAAATGCTCTTGTACATCCCAGAGTAGCTCTAAAATATAGCGACGCTGGCGGCTCAACCGCATACCTAGCGATTGACAGCGTTGGATTGCGTCTGATAGAGATGCAATTGGAGAGGATGGGGGTTGCATAATCGTGACACAGCCAGCCGACACCAAACTCACTCTAGCTTGCTTTTTTTGATGTTGTCTATGTACATAGAAAACTAGGGCGGATATAAGTCAATACTTAACCAGGGCTTTCGAATGACGCTACTGTAGGATTTGCATGTGCCTGAGGGGTATCTAGAGGCTTCGGGGGAGTTTGAGAGGCTTCTAACTCAGATATGGGTGCAACGGTCGAGGGCTCGTCATTGCTTTGAGTATTATGATTGGATGATTGTAAGGACTCCGGGATATTAAATGCTAGCTGCATCGGTGGGTATGGCTTGATACTTTTCCTATCCTGGTGGCTCATATGCTTATTGTTGGCAAGTGTAGTGCTCAACGGTTGTTGAATCGATTCAAGTGGAGCAGCTGCTAAGATTTTCTCTGGTGATTGATCTCGGTCATTACGCTGAGCATGATAAGAGTTAAATGCTCGAGCGATCGCATCATGGCGACGATTTTGATCCCGCTGAATACTTGGTAATGTATTGCCTAAGCCTGGGGCATTCCACCGCTGTGTATGGGGGTCTAGGTAAGCATAGGTCCGAGCCCAGACGATGGCCTCGCTATCTTTCATTCCCTTCTGGCGAGCTTGGACTAAGCGATCTATGTAACCGCCTTGCTCAAGCGCTGCTCTAGGAGACTGATTGGCTAAATCTAAGGCATTGAGAACTTCGCCTAGGGTCATCGTCAATTCAGCCTGCTGTGCCTGTTTGCCAATTGTTGTTCCCTGAGTTTTGAGCCTTTTTAGCTGTTTCCGGTCTGCTTCATTAGGTGAGGTAGCGCCATGTTGATAAGAGAATGTACCCATGTTCCAGACACCATTGCCTGGATCTGTATGACCATAATAGGCCTTAGTGGGAAGACCGTTGGCTGTGCGAGTTCCTTCGGCGCTGCCTATTGTCCGAGCGACTAAAGAGTCAGTCCCTCCTTCGTAAATCCAATTGGGTAGAGCTGATTGTTTGGGTCTAGTGGCCTGGGAGGTGGGTGGGGATGCTGGTTTGGAGTTGGCAGGTACAAAGCTGAGGGCAATCGTTGCTTTTTTGGGAGGACGATTGGAGTTGTTAGCAGGGGGGAGAATTCGGGCTACAGGTATTGCTGCTGCTGGCGGTGGGGTTAGTATGCGTGTAGATGCAATAACATTGCTTGGAAGAGAACTCGACTGTGTAATTCTAATGGGCGGTCGACTAGCTACTGAAGGTATGGGCAGAGGTCGAGCTGATGCTGTTGAGAGAGAGTCTACGGAAGGAGACGAGCTAAGAGGCCCAGAGGCATGCTGGGCTTCTGAAGCCTTTTCAGCCCACTGCTCTAGCTCAAAGTTTAAGCCCATTGCGTGAGTAGGGCGATGATATAGAGTTGTGACCAAGATAGACAGAGCACATAAGTGGTGAAGCTTGAAACGCAGCATAGCGGCGAGGACTCCGAAGGCGGAAACACAGGGTAAGGGAGAGTTAAGGAAAAGGATAGTGGACAAATAATAAAAGGTATATTTGTCAAAGACTTGAACTGGACTATCTCAGTAGGATGCTCTCAGCAAAAGTGATGAATTAATGAGTCTGTTATTTTTTAGTGGCTATGGTGCTTCAACTTTCTTGTGCTTGGTATCTTGTTGATGGGTGTTTGAATCACTACTAAAACGCTCTTGAGAGATGGCGCGTTCTAAAATACCTGTTGAAGGTTCAACAATTATCCAGGTACCATCAGGTTGACGACGTAACGTGGCAAACTGCACATAGCTACCACTTCCTATGGTTTGCCCAGTTTTCACAGTGCCAAATCTAGGTCGCCGCAGTCCACAAAAGCGAAATAGATAGGCTGGGACCTCGGGGGTGGAATAGATAACACAGTGCTCGAAGGTACTAGGCTCTACCTTGCCTGGGAATGGAGCTTTGATAGGGGCTCGTTTGAGCTGAATAGAAACATCGCCCAAACTACCGACAACAAGATACTCGGCGATCTGATCGCCTGGCTCTAGCTCCCATTGTTGTTGAATGTTAATCACGCGCTGAGGAGGCGGAGCTTGAGGTTGACAACTACTTAGTATTAAGCAGAACATCAGCGTCCATAGGTTGGAATGAGACTTACTCAAAGCTGAAACGATAGCCTGCATACTCATTATTTTCGTAGAGAATCACAAGGGTTGTACCGGGATCAAATGCAAGAGGATAGGCTTCTCTTTCAGCTTCTACTCCAGAACGGACTTTAAGAGCTGGTAACTCACAGTAGGGCTCGCTGACGACTTGGCGTACCCGCTCTTTAGGATCTTGCTCTGGGATGGTAAGGAGTTTGGCTAACTGTTCTCGTGAGAGTTTGGCCTGATCGCTGACTACAGTATTGCAGCTGGTGGGCTGACTCAGGGGACTTGTCGATGCCCACATGGTTTTGAGTCTTTCAAAATCAACTAATAGTGCGGCAAGAATCATCGCTAAACTAGCGGCGACTACAGGTTTGGAACCCAGGCGTTGAGAGTGGGCTTGATGTGGTCGATTACTTCGGTAAATCATGGTGAAACCTCTTCAAAAAAGATAAATAATCTAGAACATCACTCAGGGAGAAATGCACTAAATGCCAAAATCTGTTGAACTGTTCTTTGTAAAAATGTATAAAAGCTCTGATATCTGTTGGGACTAGGGTGTAATGCTGTCGTTAGATAAAACGACCACCTATCAAGAGTCCAAGAACGATCATGAGGGTGCGATAACCAAGTATCGGATGGGGACGAGGGCTTAGAATAGCTCGGTAGAGGTTGAAGACGATGCCAGCGATCAGAATAAATGCAACTGGAGGCCATATTGCCGGATTGATTTGAAAAAGTTGATGGAGAATGAGACGGGCTATGGCTGCGCCGATACACCAAATCGAACTGTCTAGGAGTGTGAATTGAGATGTACGCTTTCCTGGGCTGGGGGACTGCGGTGTCCATCTTTGAATGGAGCGCCAGGTCAGTTGATAAAAATGTTGAAGGTCTTCAACCCATTTTTCTAAGCTATTGGTTGGATAAGGCGAGTGATCAAGATTGGGGGTACGGTTTTGGACTGGATTAAAAGGCTGTTTGAATAGTTGCTGCGATCGCAGTCTCAACGTTTCTGCATTTGATGATGCGTCCTGCTCAGCCCGATGAAAGTCAACGATGTGGGCATCCAAATCTAGATAACCCTCCGCATCACGCTGAATCGTAGGAATTTGTATAGTCTGACATTCAGCTAAAAACCGAGCAATATCATCAATATCAGGTGAGATACCGGGTCTTGTTTGTTGTATCAGGCGATTACCTAAAGACTGTAGTCTTTGCATTGCCTGCTGCTGCTGTTTAGCTAAGTGATCAACAGCGCCAAGGGCCGCCTCAAACTGCTGCAAACTAGCACTAGATGCCTGAGGTGATGACAACGTTGGGCTTGAACGCTGCCGTAGCGTTTCAATTGCTGTGGTCACCTGGGCTAAATCGGGTGAAGGAGCCGTTAGTTTTGATGTACTCCAAGGGGCTGTCAAGGTCTCCGGAGGTGAGGCTTTGAGCGTTTGAAGTTTCTGCCGAATTGTTTGAAGTTCCATATCTAAATCGTTCATATTGCAGCAGGGGACGAGGAACGAATAGAACAAATGATCTATTTATTGATACAAATGTACCATAAATGTTGTTGAATTGATCTACTTCGACTTGGTTTTAAGTATGGGTTTCTTGACGATTGCTGGAGTTTGACCGGTTGGCAAAGGAGCTGAAAAACCTCATTTTCCTAAGGATGAATGGATCGTTGCATGGCCTAAGTTATCAGCGGCCACAAATTCTGTAATGAATCAGGAGGTTTGTCGGTCCCATCCTTCTTCAATGAGCAAATTAGAGCAGCACTTTACCTAGTGAGATGATTGAGTATGCTCGAATTTATTACGTTGCCCGATGCGTTGCCCCCGGTTGCTCCTTATTCCCACGCTGTTAGGGCTGGAGATTTTCTATTTGTGACAGGACAATTAGCTGAAGATGCTGAGTCCGGCGCGGTCTTAAAGCTAGATATTGAGGCCCAGACTCATCAGGTGATGGCAAATCTTCAACGCGTATTAACCCACGCTGGTACGACCTTTGAGAAGGTTGTCATGGTTCGAATTTTTGTAACAGATTTTCGTTACTACGAGAGTGTTAACCAGATTTACGCATCTTACTTTGATCAGGCTCGATTACCGAGTCGAACCACTGTCGGGATAACAGCTTTAGCGGGTTACGGTGATGTTGAAATCGATTTAATTGTTTACTGTGGTAGCTGATGTGTATCCTGCTGTGTTTATGCGAATATCTGTCAGCTTGTGGTGGCGTTCTCTCGGCCAGGGATTTTTGTCGGCAATAGGTCTTTCTCTAATGATGGCGAGTCCATTGGCCGCTGCGCCTGCCCGGATTGACCAGACCGAGAGTTGTGATGTTCTAGTGGTAGGCGGTGGTTTGGCGGGGGTAGCCACGGCCTATGAGAGTTTGCGCGCAGGGCGAACGGTCTGTTTGACTGAGCTGACTGACTGGCTGGGGGGACAATTGACCTCCCAGGGGACAACGGCCCTAGATGAAGCTCAGCGCCAGCGCCAGTTACTGTTTTATGCCACTGGATACAAGGAGTTGCGGCAGCGGGTGTTAGACCATTACGGTCGACAGAATCCAGGGGACTGTTGGGTGAGTGCGGTTTGCTTTTTACCGGCAGATGCCCACGATATTTTAGTGGATATGCTGGACGAAGCAGCTCACGATGGCGACGGGACACTCAAGTGGTTTCCCTCGACGGTTGTGAAGGAGGTCAATGTCGAGGGCACGATGATTGAGAGTGCGATCGCAATCCAACACAGCCCAGCACCAGGTACACCGCCTCTCAACACAGACACCTTGTCAGCTTTTTATGAAGACACCTATCGCTATGAAGACTCAGAGCGTCTGAGTAAAAAAATTATTCGTTTTCAACCCAATCAAAATGAAGGTCCGGCTGACTGGTACGTTGTTGAAGCCACTGAAACAGGTGAAGTCATTGCTTTGGCCGGAGTCCCCTATAACCTAGGATTAGACCCAAAATCCTATCTCAATCCGTCGTCTCCTACTTTGGCGGGTGACGCGTACTGTACCCAGGGGTTTACCTACACTTTTGCCATGGAGCGTACTGAAGAGCCCCAACCCCAGGAGCCGCCAGCTTACTACGATATCTATGCGCCATACTTCAGTTTTGAGCGCCAGCGCGACAATACCAACTACATCGATTTTGTCTTTACCTATCGACGGCTATTGGCACCGGGTAAGCGGCCTGAGCAACGAGCTTTTGGCGTCAGTGCTGTCAAACCTGGCGATATTTCCATGCAAAACTGGACCTGGGGCAATGACTACCGCCCTGGTACCTTTGTGGACAATCTCATTTACTCCCATGACCAGCTAGAAGCTGCTGGCCAGCTAAATCCGGGGGGGTGGCTGGGAGGATTACGGATAGAGACCCTCCGACGTGGGGAAGAAAATGCCTTTAGCTATTACCACTGGCTAGTGGCTGGTCTAACGGATTCTCAGCTGGGTGATGACGTCAAAGATGTGGATCTGCGACATCGATTTTTGACCGGGTTTGATGCGCCGATGAATACGGCCCACGGTCTGTCCAAACATCCTTATATTCGAGAGGGACGTCGGATTGTAGGCCGTCCGGC
>JBCDFI010000059.1:0-16150 GCA_039178155.1 Cyanobacteria bacterium P01_H01_bin.105 | reverse complement strand
CCAGTGCCAATGGCAATCACCAATCGAAACACAGTCACAATATCAGAGGCAAAAAACGCAGCTGTTGCCCCCAGCACAGTCACTAAAACAGACGTGATCCGAGCTACATTAACCAGCTCAGTCTGGGTAGCGTCGGGGTTGATAAATCGGCCATAGAGGTCATTGGTTAAATAAGATGCCCCCCAATTAATTAATGTCGAGACCGTACTCATAAAAGCAGCAATCAACGACGCCACCACCAGCCCCAACAAAACCGGTGGTAAAAAGTCGAGCATCAGCTTAGGGTATCCCAGCTCTCGGTCTGCTAAATCTGGATAGAGCGCCACAGCTGCAAGGGCCACAATAATCCAGGGCCAGGTGCGAATCACATAGTGCAAAATATTAAAAAACCAGGCAGCCTTCTCCGCTTCGTTCTCATTTTTGGCCGCCACTAAGCGTTGGATAAATTCTCCACCCCCGTCACTGCGACGAAAGGCCCACCATTGCAAAAAGACATAGGCCATAAACGCACTAGACGGAATACCGGCTACCGTACTCCAACCAATCCCGCCATCAAAGGTAATCGGCACCACGCTGAGAATGTCGAACTCGGTATTAGCCTGGGCCTGATTAATTAGATTTTGCATGCCACCCACGGAGGCGACTGATGCGATCGCAACGATAATAGCCCCAAATAAAGCCAGAAAAAACTGAAAGAAATCCGTGGCCACCACCCC
This sequence comes from Cyanobacteria bacterium P01_H01_bin.105, assembly GCA_039178155.1. Taxonomy (GTDB): domain Bacteria; phylum Cyanobacteriota; class Cyanobacteriia; order Phormidesmidales; family Phormidesmidaceae; genus Leptothoe. The sequence continues at coordinate 15,434 of JBCDFI010000059.1, read as the reverse complement.
CCACAGACCTGAGAACCCCGCATAGAACAGCACCAAAATACTGACAACAATCACACTCCACAGTTTGAGGCTGTCATTGGGCTCTACACCGACACTTTGCCAAAGCTCCAGAGCATCGACGACTTTGACCATGGCCAACATGGCATAGCCGATGCCAATACAGTTGATGGGAACAGCAAAGAGAAACGCCTTGACTCCGCGTAAGACGGCAGCTGTTTTGCCGCCGTAGCGAATTTCGGTCAGTTCCGCATCGGTAATAACTTCAGAGCGTCGCCACAGTCTGGCAAACACATAGATCATCACCACATGGGCTATACCAAAGCTCCACCACTCCCAGTTGCCCGCAATACCACGGGAGCCGACAACACCGGCAACATAAAGCGGTGTGTCAATCGAAAACGTCGTGGCCGCCATGCTCGTACCCGCCAGCCACCAGGGCAATGAACGCCCTGAGACAAAGAAGTCAACTAGACTGCCAGAGGCCTTGCGCGATAGGTAGACGCCTAACACCATCGTAAAAATGAGATAGGCCACCACAATCAGCCAGTCAATCAGAAGCATGGGCTTGAAATTTAGGGAAATCCGAAGCGGTCGCCCAAATCATCCCATACGGCGATCGTCTGCCGCAAAGGGAAGAGTAGAACGCAGGAAAAGAGGAAAAGAGGAATCTTCAGAGGTGAGGTTTATTCACTGATGTTCTGTAAAGCTTGTGTTTGTGATTCTTGGGCATCCGAAAATGCTGAGTGTCTCACTGAAGTTGTGCAAAGATTCCTTAATACCGATTTCTATGGTTCGTATCACTGCACTGCTTGCAAGTACTCTGCTGCTCACAGCTCCTGCTATGGCAGAAGGTCTATCACCCTCTAGTCAAGACACCTTTGAGCGGCTAGATGATTTGGTTTTATCGATTGATGTGGTGTCAGGCAGCTGCCCCGACCAAGTGCGCTTTTGGCAAGAAACTCGTCGTGAATTTGAAGCTGGCGAGAACAATGGAACAATGCTCGATGTTTCATCACTTAGTCAGGGAAACACTGAATTTATCGACAACCAGGAGCATTCCGTTACGTTTAGAGCTCCCTTGACGCCCGAATTTTACAGCTGCACTGGCTATTTGGGAGAGAGCGATACATACGCTCGCAATCTATATCATCTATGGTTTGAGCAAGGCTATGTTTACTTCAAGTTTGACGTTGGTCCTATTGCGCCAGAGCCCGATGAAAACTGGTATTTTGCCAACATTACCCATCAAGAAATTGTCGGCCAGTATCCCTATGTTCGTTGGGCCGTTGGCGATTAGACCAGGGCGTGTGCTAATACAAGGGCTGATATCTCAGGGTGAGCAGTCCATAGCAGAGTAAACTTTTCGAAACCATTAATCAGATGGCACGCTTCAGCGAAGCAGGCAGCTGCGTTTTCAGATATTTAGATATCACGTAATGGTGTTAGGCCGTATTCAACGATTGTAAGGCTGCTCCATACTTAAGCCTGGAATGACTCGATAGTGCTTTACGTTGAAAGTACAGAGGGTTGCATTGCTTCCAATAGCACAAGCGGCAATTAATGCATCAATCAGACCGACTTTATTAGACAGGTGGTAAGCCGTAAAGTCAGATAAAGCCCGAGCACAATCAGTTTCGGTCGGCCAAATAATAGGCAATGGTGCTATGAGCTGTAAAACTTGGCGAACCTGTTGCTTGTTCTGAGCATCCTGAATCAGCTCCATTACCGCAAAGCCAGGAATGCTTGGTAACTCTGAGAGAGAAGCGAACCAAGCCAATGAAGGTTCGTAGCCTCGCTGAATATCAATTATGACGTCGGTATCGACCAAATACATCTGCTATCTAGGCACGTTCACGATTTTCGGCTGCATGACGTAACTGACGAGCATGTTCCTGACTGTTAGTGATATCAGCTCGGGATTTAACCACCCCAATATTTTCCCAATAAGCGACAAGTTCCAACCCTGTTTTAGGAGGGTTTTGAAGAAAAGGACGAAACGCAAGTACACGCAAAATATACTCTGCTAAAGGCAATTTGAGTTGAGAAGCCTCTGCAGACAAATCGCTTTCAAGTTCAGACGGAAGTTCCAGGCTAATTACCACTGCGTTTGCTTTACACGCTTACATCTACGTTTAATGATATCGAATCTATCAATTCAACGTCGATTTTCACTTTTTCAACTCAGAATTTATGAGCATGGTGTGTGTTCATAAGTATTGATAGGCAGCACAAATTATGATCAGGCACACACCCTACAAAATTACTGGTTTGGTCGGGGCATGTTTACTTTCATTTAGACATCAGCTCCATTGCCCCTGCCCCCCACGAGCGAGACTAGTATTACGCGACCATTACCTATCAGGATATTGTGGTCTAGTATCCCTATGCACGTTGGGCCGTCGGGGACTAATTGGATCGTTGGAGACTAAGGTCCATCGGAAGAAAGATACGAGTTAAGCACCTCTAAACAGGATGCAGGAATGAACGGATAAAAAGTCTTGCCAGGAACTCGCCCTATAGATTGTTGACATGCATCACTCATTGCTGACCAAGTCTGTAGCCATGATGCGCCTCTAATCCATAACGTAATTAACCTTAACTAGAGGCTCAAATCCTGCATCTATTAGAGTTTTCTTCCATTCCACAAGTTTCATATGAAAAATAATAGACTTGATATCCGAAAGTTTTTCAATCATCGTACTTCTTTTAAGGATTATCCACAGGCAAATCCCTCTCACCTTGACAACATTTTCATTTATTCTGATGCAATCAGTATTGCTTTGAAGAATTTTCACGGTATTTATGGCTTGATCAATCACGTATGACAATTTTTGTGGAGTACCTTTTTTCACAAAAAACAAAATATTGTCTCTATAAAGATCCATTTTCTCGACTCTATAGCGGCCATCTAAGCTCGCCAATACTTTGTCATAATTTATATACCCATCATGCTCACGATCTTGATTAAACTGAGCTTCAGTAATTGAAGAGATTATGTCAAAACCAGGTTCATAGTCTAGTTCGAATTTATCAACTTCCTCTTTCAAGAAATCTATATATGACTGATTGAATTTGTACCAGTTTCCATCAATGAGACAATGACGATCATCATCCTTAATAAAATCTAGATAAAATTTGAGTGGTTTTGAGTGGCTTCGTCCATATTCGTTATGGACTTTCACCATAATATTATTTATTTCTCTTTCAAGATTTATACTTCCTTCTCTCAAGAAAGTAACTAGTGACTCTAAACTTAGTTCACCTGGTTCAGTAGCTTCGCCACTTCTTCCCTTTATATAAAGGCTATACTCATAACTATCTAAGAAAATAAAATCGATTCCAGACATAGTAAATTCTTCAACATTGATGCCTGAATCGCTTTGAGTTCCGACAATTGCCCTCGCTAGAGTCCTATCTAACTCTTGAGTAATATGACTATCTTTAACAATATCTACTTTAGGAAGCCTTACTCTAATTGACTCTTGAAGAACATCTTCTATATAGCTTAGAAAATCTGGAAACTCTAAAGGCTGTTTCGCTATATTAAGATGCACAGACTTTCCAAAGCTAACAGCTTTACCCCATATGCTTGTATCAATAGTTTTACCTTTGATATAATGCATTGATTCGCCACTATCAAAAGTGATCTTACTACCCTGTTGATACGTAGTTATCATCTTGCTTCTAGCGCTTTTATAAAATTTTGAGTTTTTGATTTTAAGATCATTCTCATCTATTATCCTCTCTGCTAAGTTCAGTCCAAAATCCGGATCACAAAATTGACTCAAATAAAAATGCGCCTTACCCAGACTAATCGCATAAAAAATTTCACTGCCTGAGATCAAAAGGACCCCAAAATGCATCAAATTTCGAGGAGTTTCTTCTATATCTCCTAGGAATTCTTGATAGATTTCAACCCACCAGATATCAATCTCATCAGGTTCACTAGAAAAGAAAAACTTCATTTGGAAATCCGCTACTTCTAGCTCGCCTATCTGCTCTAAACCTACTAAATTTAGCTTCTCTAGTAAGGCCTCTTCATGATGTTTTAGAACTCTGTAAAGATTATATTTAGGCATTATTTAGGCTAAAAATCTTACTATTCAAAGCGTAAGTTACTGAACTAACGCTTTGAATAGCTAACTCAATTGCAAATTAATTTCAGATGAGCACCAAGCAGTACCTACTTATGAAAGCTCTACAGGCTAAACTGCAAATAACTATTCAAAGCTTTACCCAGATACTGCATCCTAATTAGTTAGATGTATGGATCACTCAATGCATATATGCGACCAAACAGTCGACCCCACACTCGTTATGACCGACTAACTTGATCGAGCTTGACGTGAGAAATGCTTAGCGGTAACTTAGTTCTCACGCCCTACGGGGCAACACTACAAAGCTCAATATTTGGCACCAGCGGCAGGTGTTATCACCACCTAACCGCTGATTAACCCCCGACTGGTACTAGCAGTCCGAGGCTTGGGATACTTTATCTCATTGCTACCCCGGTTTGCATCACATTATCGGGGTAGCTAAATTTGAGCTTTGGTTTCTTACCTGAGCGCGTCTGAGGTGCAATTTGTGGTTTGCCGCAAGTTGTTTTGGATGTGGCGACGGTTCAACAACACTACGTTTGGAGACCAAAGCTTATGTTTCTTGAAAATACAGAGGGTACGACAACCGTCGTGCCTAAAACTGGTGTGCTGCCTGATTATCAGCATGAAGTCGTCCGCCACATGGTGTTTGGTAGTTTGACGGCAGTGCGGCTGACGATTCAGGATTTACACCAAAGGCGCTATGCCGAGCCGAATGACTGGAGTAAGCCGATTTCGACCGGGCGGCCGAATGAGGTGATGGCAATTTTGACTAAGCGGGTTGTTATTTCACCCTGACCTGCATAACAATACGCTCTCAGGGCTACGGGCGCGATATCTAGGTGCGCGATCGCATATACAAATCTAGAAATCCTCTTGTTCGATTTCCTCAATCACCTGTAGCCCTCTAGGATCGCCTAAATTTAGGATGGCTGCGCGGGCATCGTCTCTGACGCCTAAATCATCATCATCGGCAAAGGTTTCAATCAGCGCATCAATAGCCGTGGCATAAACCACGTTAGAGGGCAGATCCTGACACAGTTCACCAATAGACCAGGCACAGTTACTACGCACAATGGCAATTGGATCATTACGCATGGTTTTGACTAGGGCTGGAATTGCTTGCAGGATGGCTTCAAAGCTGATCTTGCCCATCTGCCCTAGGGCACTCGCTGCCCACAGCCGCACCACGGACATATCATTTTTGATGGCATCTACGAGTGGTCCCACCGCCTTCTCATTACGGCAGTTGCCCAAAGCCCAAACGACGGCTTTGCGCACATAGCCATGGGAATCGTGGGTCAATTGATTGATCAGCGCATCAACTGCCGTTTCACTAGGGTTTCGGCCCAAAGCATAGGCTGCATTGACTCGCACCAGCGGGCTCTCGTCATCTAGCAGCTCGATCAGCCGAGGAATAGCGCGAGGCTCTTGAATTTTGTAAAACGCGCGGGCTGCTAACATCCGCTGCTGCAAATTTTCCGACTGTAGCAACGGCAGCATTTGGTCAGGATCATATCGAGGAGTATTATCCTCTAATGGAATATCATCTAAGGGATCTATGGGGGCTTCTAACCCCACCTCAGTATCTAGAACCTTAAGCGCATCGATATCATCCATGACTTGAAATGGGGTAGTTGGCCCGTATGTAAAACATAAAAGGTAGGTAATGGCCCAGATGAACCATTACCTATAGTCTGCTTATAAAAATAACAGCCCGAGCCATATGTGAAACGGGCCTATTGATATAGACCCATTCAGTAAGCAGTCATCTTATAGCGATGCAAGTACAGTCCGAGCTGCTGCTAGCGTATTGGCAATATCGTCATCCGTATGAGCCAGAGACGTAAATCCGGCCTCAAATTGAGACGGTGCTAGGTATACACCTTGCTCTAACATGCCACGATGGAAGCGGCTAAACTTCTCTAAGTCTGACTTTTTGGCATCGTCGTAGTTATGAACCGGTCCTTCGGTAAAGAACATCCCGAACATGCCACTAATATTACCGCCGCAGACAGCATGGCCATGTTCACGGGCAATTTCTAACAGCCCGGTGATCAGCTTGTTGGTTTTTTCCTCTAGCTGCTCATAGGTACCGGGACGATTCAAAATTTCCAACGTCTTGATGCCGGCAGTCATAGCTAGAGGGTTACCCGATAGGGTTCCAGCCTGATACACAGGGCCTGCCGGAGCGACCATCTCCATAATTTCGCGGCGACCTCCGTAAGCACCAACGGGTAAGCCACCGCCAATGATCTTGCCCAGGGTGGTCAGGTCAGGGGTAACGCCCAGTTTCTCTTGCACACCACCGTAGGCAATCCGAAAACCCGTCATCACTTCGTCAAAGACAAGCAATGCACCGTTTTCTTGAGTGATTTCCCGCAGACCTTCTAGAAAACCGGCATCGGGAATCACAAAACCAGAGTTACCGACGATGGGCTCTAAAATTACACCGGAAATCTCACCGGGATTTTGATCAAACAGGGCCTTAACGGCTTCTAGATCGTTGTAAGGAGCTGTCAGGGTAGCCGCCGTAGTACTCTTGGGAACACCAGGGGAGTCGGGTAGCCCCAGAGTCGCCACACCAGAGCCCGCTTTGACTAGAAACATGTCAGCGTGACCGTGGTAGCAACCTTCAAACTTGATCACCTTGTCACGACCGGTAAATGCTCGCATTAGTCGTAGTACGGCCATGCAAGCTTCGGTACCTGAATTGACAAAGCGAACCATCTCAATGCTGGGGACAGCAGCAATCACCTTCTCAGCCAAGACATTTTCTAGATAGCAGGGGGCACCAAAACTAGTGCCCTTTTGCAGAGCCTCGCTCAGAGCTGCGTTGACTTCGTCGTTGGCATGGCCGCAAATAGCAGGACCCCAGGTACCGACATAGTCGATGTATTCGTTGTCGTCAACGTCCCAAATGTGGGAGCCCTTGACATGGTCAAATACGATGGGTTGGCCGCCAACGGACTTAAAAGCACGCACCGGAGAGCTAACGCCTCCAGGCATCAAGCTTTGGGCAGCCGTGAAAATCTCATCTGATTTTGCCGTTTTTAAAGATGTGGTGGTAACCAACGGGCTCTCCTTATGGTTAAAGTCGTTTGTTGAAGGGATAGGATGACGGCTTTCTATGGCTGTCACTGTGAAAAGAACTGAGGAAAATGCCGAATAACCGGATAGATGATATCTCGTCAGGGGTCTGATTATGTCCCTGAAGGGCGGCATTAATCAGTGATGACAAAGATTGCAGTATTCTTAATCCTAGCGTTTGTGATTGCACTGATTGCAATATGTTAAGGAATGTAGCAAAGCAGGAAAAGCCCTCTAGCTGCGACAATAGGGCTGCACTGAGCTGATACGTATCCATGAGTACCCCGCTTTCTTTTGTAGGCGCTATTCCCACTGACGACATTCGCTACAACGAGCAGGGTCTTGTACCTGCGATCGCACAGGACTATCTCGATGGCACAGTGCTGATGATGGCCTGGATGAATCGGGAGTCATTACAGAAAACTCTAGAAACCGGCGATGTGTGGTACTGGAGTCGGTCTCGTCAGGAGCTATGGCACAAAGGAGCGACGTCGGGCCACCTGCAAAAGCTCAAGGCGATTCGCTATGACTGTGACAGCGATGCTCTGTTATTAACCATTGAGCAAGTGGGCGATATCGCTTGCCATACCGGAGAGCGTAGCTGCTTTCATCAGGTGGATGGCGACATTACACCACCGGCAGCGGATACCCTATCTCAGGTGTATGGTGTGATTTGCGATCGCAAGGCCAACCCCAAACCCGACTCTTACACCAACAAGCTGTTTGCAGGCGGCGACAATAAAATTCTTAAAAAAATTGGCGAAGAATCAGCTGAAGTCGTCATGGCCTGTAAAGACGATGACCCCGACGACATTGCTGGAGAAGTCGCTGACTTGATGTATCACACCCTAGTAGCCCTGGCCCATCACGACGTAGATATTAAGGACGTCTACCGGAAACTACAATCTAGACGGTAAGACAGTTTTGAACTTTGAGGTGATGTCGTTAGATTTTCGTTCAGGTAAAAGGAATCTACGTGTAACAACTCAAAACTCAAAATTAAGAACTCAAAACTCTCTCAGATGGCACAATAGCAGTACAAATGCCCTATTTTGCCCATGGCCATCAAACCCTCTCAAATCCAGGCGATTTTACAAAAAAAAAGGACCCATTTCGAAACCTTTGAAAAAGGGCAAAAGTCGAGTCTGGACATGTATCAAACGGCCTGGGAGGCATTGTGCCAGACATCGCCAGAGCAGCTAGAGGCTTGGTTGAGCAGCCAGCCGGGAAATCTTGGGGCACGACCGTTAGACCCTTTCAATCGTGATACTTCGGGTATTTGCCAGAGCAAGCTGCAGTGGAGCAACCGTGAACACAGTCTGCAATGGGTAAATGAGCATCTGAGTGGAATCACAACATTCGCAGTAGACGGTTCTCAGATTTTTCCAAGTAAGGATCTTTCTCCCCCCATTGCTTTGGTCCAAATTGGTTGGTTTGAAAATTCCCATACATCAACAGCCACCTATACCAAAGACATCGAATTAGATGTGATGACTCCACGGGATTTAGAGCTGGGGGATACTTCGAAACCTCTAGATCGGCTGGTGCATAAACACCGATTTAGGATGGAAGTCCGGCGGCTAGTGGACTATATCCAGCAGGTTGACAATCCTGAACGCTGCTTAGTTTTTTTTGATGGGGCGTTGGTCGCGACATTCGCAGACGCTTACGAAGACGAGGATCGAAAAGACTATGTAGAGACTCTAATGAGCCTCTTGCAGGCAAGCGAAAAGTATCGGGTCCCCCTGGTTGGCTATGTGGATACCAGCTCTGCTCACGATTTGACAACGCTGCTCCAACATCATTCTGCCAGCGTCTCGGCGGTACCTAAGGTGACAGACGTGCAACTGCTAAATCGATACATGCACTGGGGAGACTGTACGCCCATTTTTCAGTGCGATCGCATCGGCATTCTATCCGAATACAAAAACCACCAGACAGATCACTCTAAGCGCGTCACCTTTACATACCTCAAAACCAACCAGGGATATCCCGCCCGCTTAGAAATGCCGATGTGGATGCATGAATCTAGCATCACGGCTCAAGTGCTTAACTGGGTCAGAGCCGAAACCATCGTAGGTGGTGGCTACCCCTATGCAATCGAAACCGCCGACCAAACCGCTGTACTACAAACCAGCGATCGTCAAATTTTCTTCCGCATTCTCCAAGATTGGGCTAACCACGAAGACCTTCAGCTGCGCTGGTCTCGAAAAATGATGAGTAAGCTCCGCCGTCGCTAACAGTAACGGAATATTACGAATTCTAAGCTTAATCATCAGGTTTCCTCAGAAAATATCGATATTTCCTGGCCACAGGTTCATTAAGTATTTGTACTTAGATTCAAGCTGCCTGCACTTTGCCATGCCACCCCACAGCTTCTCTAATTCATCGATATACATATATGGTTGATTAGAAGATAATTTACTTTTGTTATTTTTGATTGAGTTTCGGTAAGGATTTTTCTGGTCCTTCCCCTAATATCCATAGGATTAATACTTAACGGAGGACGAGAACTCCTTACATAACTGCACTTTGGGTGGTCCCAGTGGCTACCCTGCAGTTTTTTTAGAACCGATCTAATGAGAGGATTTAGACCTGATGACTTTGCCTTTGTTAAGCTATCCTGCCAGCTCCCAAAATCAACGCGTCAGCGGGTTTGAAGTCCCTGGTGACGATCAGCCTCGGATCTTTTCAACAGCCTTGCTGCTCGACAATCAAGAAATTGAAGCACTGATTTTAGCGACCTATCGACGCATTTTTAATGAGCAGCAGCTTTTAGCATGTCATCGCGATCGCTTTTTAGAATCACAGCTTCGGAGTTTACAGATCTCAGTACGAGATTTCGTCCGTGGGCTGCTCCTCTCTGACTCCTTCAGACGCCTCAACTACGAATGCAGCAATAATTACCGCTTTGTTGAGATGTGTGTCCAGCGGGTGTTGGGCCGCCAGGTTTACGACCAGCGAGAGACCCTAGCCTGGTCAATTGTGCTCGCCACCGAGGGCATCCAAGGATTTGTAGATGCCTTGCTCGACAGTGACGAATATATGGATAACTTCGGCAACGATACCGTACCGTATCAGCGGCGACGGATCTTGCCTCAGCAGAGCATGGGCGAGCTGCCCTTTGAACGCATGCCTCGCTACGGTAGCGAGCACTTAGCAAAACTGAACGCCCTTGGCAATGACTTCTCCGCCGAGCGCGCCGTGAGCGATGGCCTACCTCCAGCAGTGATTCAGAAGGTGGGTGCAGTGATCACTATTGCTGGAGCCGTAGTTCTCACCAGCGGTATTGTGGCAGTTATTCTCTCCTGGTTTGGCTGGGTGAAGATTTAGAAAACGCGCACAACACTAAAAAGACGCTAAAAGCTGGGGGTATCTAGCCCTCAGCTTTTATTTATGTACTGTATTCTCTTTATCTCAGGGCTAATTTTAGGGATACTCTCTAGGACTCTTTAACACCTACCCTATTCCCATTCATTAAATGTAGGCGGAGCCTGCCGCTGTCTGGTACGACGAGTATCTTGCCAAGCACTGCCAATTCCTTGCAAAACCCCCCGACCCACTAGACCAATACCTCGACCAACAACCTCAGTCAGTACATAAACGACACTACTGCCCACCAAAGAAATTAAGGCTCGCACCCTCGGACTCAGGGCGTCACGAGTTTCAAGGAGCAGGGTCATGGCCCAAGGCAGGCCTGAGAGCTGGTCCAATTCAGCCCGACGGGGAGCATAGATAGGCGTTAGCAGAATACCCCGTGGTCCTAGGGTATACAAGCGATATTGACTCTCAAAAATGGCCGTTGGCTCATTAACTAAGCGATTCCAGCGGTAGCGCCAGGAAAGGTCGTTACGGAATCGTTCAATGTCGCGGGTAGAAATAATTCGACGGCTGTACAGCCCTTTTTTTATCACTTCAACATCGGCCAATCGGTTGAGTAACGGCTGAATGACCGCATTTCCCATCTGGATCAGCAGATTTTCAAGCAGTTTCTCACTATGGGCCAGAGCCTCTGGCGTGGTAGCAATATAGCTAGTACCATCCACCACCATGGCATCTTGAAACAGCCAATGGGCTAGCAGCTCAGGCACTAAGGGAATATGTTTGAGGATTTCTCGCTCTACCGTATCTTTTTCTTGATACAGCACAGCAACGAGTTCTTGCTCCACCCCGTTGAGAGGCACAGTGTAATAGCGGCCAAAAAATTCTTCGATGGTGGCAACCCAGAGATCTCGTAATATTTGGGGTGATTTATCTCGCAGCTGTCCCGGTTGTGGAGCAGACTGCCGTAGGTCATCTAGCAAATCCTCAAACCGACGCAAAACAATAAAAAGTAACTCTCGCTTTTTATCAAGACGTAAAATATCGATTTCAATCGGCTCTGTCGTGGTGTTTTCTAAATCAGTCTGTAGCTTGGTAAATACAGCTTCAAACACCATGTTTTGAACATCACCAGTGCGCAGGCTCAAAACAGCAGGCTCGGGAGGCGGAATAGCAGCAGCAGCTCCAACAGAGTTGGGGCGCGGGGAGAGCCTGGTTGGAGGTTCCGAGCGCTTTCGAGACTTTAGTTTATTTTTTAGCGAGTCGGCATCTGGATAGTCGCGAGTGGCCCACAGATGACGGGTTAACCATCGAGCGGCTTTAAGCTCACGCATTCTACCAGCTAAAACTTGCTGTTCTAGCCAGGACATGCGAGAACGACGGAGTTCGGCGGTTGTTTTAGCTAACTGCTGCTCAATTTGATCGATTCCTGATAGTCGCATGCTTAAACGCATCGCCGTCAGCGGTCCAGGAATCTGAGGCAGTGACTTATAATCGACGGATTGAGCGGTCCCACGGGTTACTGCCCCACGTGCCACACTACGAATCAGCTGAGCTAGTTCACGCACCGGCATGTTGCGGGTGCCGTAGCCATCGGCCCCAACCTGTCGAGCAGCTGCTTCTAACACAGGTTCATTACGGGCACTGAGTACTAATATAGGCAGCTTGGGAAACTCAGTTTTGATCGACTTACACAGCTGCAACCCCGAACTGCTAGCCGGACTATCCCCTACATCACTGACACCTAAACCTAAGTCAACAATGACAAGATTTATTGGTCGCTGGTCGCGCAGAGTAGGATCACTAAAGGCATCAGCTTGAATGCGATCGCACTTCCGAATAATTGCCATCGCCTCAGCCGCATTGGCTGCCTCAGCCGCGATTTGAAATCCAGGCAGCTGTTCCAACCAAACCCGTAACCCTAACCGAAAGGTAGGGTCTTCATCCACCAGCATTAATTGCAAGGGACGTTCACTCATGCCGCCTGTGTCGTTTACCGTTTTAGTCTCACAGTTCTAGTATCTCCTACTAACTGACCTTTGCGGTATCGGCAGCTGCACCTCTGCTAACTAGCCAGCAGAGACGTGACCATTACTCACCATCTTCGTAGCCATCGTCTTCGTAATACTCATCCTCTATCGGCTGCTGCAGTGATTGGATATAGGACCGTTCGGCATCCCAAATGGCGATAGAGTTGCGGGCTTCACGATACAAGGCGCGACCGGAGGGAATACGAGCAGCCACTGCGATCGCATCCGACAGTCTGCCCTGATACGCCAACTCCTCAGCTTCGTTTAAGATCGGTCGATCTTCTGCGATTTGAATCCGGCTCGTCCATTCCTTAATCGAATCTTGAGCCTGACTATATAACGCTCGCCCTTGCTCAATTTTACGAGCTTCTGTAATGGCATCCCGCAGCTTATTTTTACTTGCTAAATCAAGCGCCTTGCTATACAGAGGCTGATCTTCTAAAACCTGAATTTGCTTTGTCCATTGAGCAATTTTTGTTTGCGCATCTATTCGCAGCGCTCGCCCTTGCTCAATCTGACGAGCTTCTGAGATCGCTGACTCCAGATTCGCCTTATCACCGTTGTCCGCTAGTTGCTGCGCTCGAGCTAACAGAGGCCGATCTTCAATGCGCTCAACCTCTTTTGACCAGTGGGCAACTAAGGTTTGCGCCTGCTGCCGCTGCGGTCGATCAACACCAATGGCCTGAGCTTGCTCGATGGCCGTCTTCAACGCAGCTTTTTGATTGAAATTAGCCATGAGCGTTGCTCCATAGAGCTGCTGCAGATCGCTCAGCTGCTGAGTCCATAGCGCTAACTTTGTCTGAGCCTCTTGATAAAACTGACTGCCGCTTTCAATTTCACGGACAGCCTGAATAGCATCCGTCAAATTTAAAATATCGCCATAGGTAGGCTGCCAATCTTGGGTAAATGTGGCTAGTCGTTGAGCATGGGCAAACTGCACCAAATCCTTGGCGTCTGGAGTGGTGGCCAGGGCTGTTGGCACTTTTTGGATAATAGAGATCGCACCGTCTATATCTTTCTGCTCCCACTTTTTCAACCCATGATTCAGCAAAGCAGCCGCCCAATCTTCTATCAAGGGTTTTGCCTCAGGCCAAGCGTTGCTTTGCACCTCAATCTGTTGGATCAACGTCAGCGCTTCTGCCAGACTATCGGCCTTGTCATTTTGGGCGATGGATATTGATTGAATCAGCGTCCGACGCGCATCTTCTTCTGTTTGGATATGCTGCCCTAGGTAACGATGCCGATCTTTTAGCCAATAATCACTCGTTAAGCGCTTCATTGGCCGTAGCTCCTTACGAGCACCGCTCCAGTTTTGGTTAGTGACAGCTTCAGTCACAGCAGCTGAAATTTCTGTTCCTTTGGCCCATTCCTGCTCCCAGCGTTCTAAAGCGACCTGGGCATCCTTATGTATCTCTGAACGAGGAAGAATGTAGCCCACCAGCTGGGTGGCTCGGTCTAAGTTACCCGTTTGCATACGCTGCTGAGCCAGCTTAAAAAGCCCTTTAGACCAGCGATCTGCCACTTCTTGAGAGTCTTGATAAAGAGGATGGCTGCTATCCCAGGTAGAAATTAGCTGTATCCCTGCCACCAGGTCTTGCTCAGAGCCAGAGACTGCAGCTTGTCTAGCACAGTACAGTCGTTCACTGTCGGCGCTAAATACCGATATGCGATCGCAGTTTGGCAAAGGAGGCAGGCGAGTAATAAACGCCATCGCCCAAACCCCCAGAGCGCTAGATGCGGCCAGCAGCAATAACCATATACCTGACCAAAACCAAGCCTGTCGGCCTTTTGTCTTAACACCCTTGGCATCAAGACGAATTAAATCTTCCCCCGTGGTCTCGACAGGAGATGAACTCAATTGCTGTGGATCGCTAGGCGTAGCTGTCATTAGCGGCAGTGTCTGGGTTATAAAGCTCTGCTAGATCTGACTGTTCTAACGCAAGTCATCAGGCTAATACCTGCCCTATTTGGCTTAACTTCACTAAAACTCATATCAAAAGGTGCCCATAAGCATGATCCGTTTCACCTGACCATGACTCCATCAAGGCACTGACTAGATTCAGAAACTAAACCAAATTTTTGCTGTCATTGTAGAGGCTATTGACTAGATTACGCAGGTTTTCGAAAAAACCTTTGCCTAAAAAAATATTCAGAACGATATCGCAAACGAGAGGTGTCTTTATATGTTCAGCTCACTATTTTTAGCCCGCAAAAAAGCGGCAGGCGCCTAACACCTACCGCTTTAGCTAGCAATCATTGATGCCCAAAGGCAACAGACGATTCACTCAAGCGACTGCTTTTAATAGTCAAAGTCACCCATGCCGCCGCCAGCACCAGCGCCAGCTGCTTCCTTAGGCTCAGGCTTATCGACAACGATGCACTCAGTGGTGAGGACCATAGCTGCAATAGAAGCAGCATTCTGAGTAGCGGAGCGGGTTACTTTAGCGGGGTCAACCACACCAGCAGAGAGCATATCAACATACTCATTGGTCGCGGCGTTAAAGCCGATGTTGAATTCCTTTTCTTTAACGCGCTCAGCAACGACTGCACCGTTCTGACCAGCATTCTCAGCAATTCGCTTGAGAGGAGCCGTTAGGGCACGAGTCACAATCAGAGCACCAATGAGCTCTTCACCAGCTAGGTTAGCGTTGGACCACTCTTCAAGACCTGGGGCTAGGTGAGCCAACGTAGTACCACCACCAGGAACGATGCCTTCTTCGACAGCAGCCTTAGTAGCGTTGATGGCATCCTCTAGACGCAGCTTGCGGTCTTTCATCTCAGTTTCGGTAGCAGCACCGACTTTGATGACAGCAACACCACCGGAAAGCTTGGCCAAACGCTCCTGTAGCTTTTCTTTATCGTAGCTAGAGTCAGACTCTTCGATTTGACGACGAAT
>JBCDFI010000058.1:0-16155 GCA_039178155.1 Cyanobacteria bacterium P01_H01_bin.105 | reverse complement strand
GTTTTGGGTTGCGATCGCACCCTCAGCATCCATCGGCCAGGTATCAGGGATATCAATTTTCATTATCCTTTGAAGCAAACTAGGTAGGCTTCGGTAGCATCGAATGAGATTTGGTTCATCAGGATACTATGGTGCGTTTTTCAGCCAGCATTTTTTCAGTCAACACGGCAGCGCTTATGGGTAGTGTACTGCTGATGGGAGCGACTCCAGCACCACAGCCGCCTATGATAGAAGCCAACCTGGCCATCAACCAAGCTGAAGATGCCAGGGTGTTTCCGATTGACGATAGTGCCCAGACGCTGGCTGCGTCAGATGATGCCAATGACACTATCGAAGCCCGTCAGCGACGCAATTTTTTAATTATTCAAGGTGCGTTTGCCGCCGCCGTTGGGTTAAGCGCATTGTCGCTGGCTTACGGTGTGCGTAGTTACATCAGGTATCACCAATGGCAGCGGATTGATTTTTTGCGTCGAGCCACACGAGAGTTTGAAAATGACCCTGATATTGCCAAAGCGCTTAGTATTTTAGACTTCGAGGAATATCGAGACTATCCGCTTGATATTCCCCAGACAAGAGAAACAACAAACACATCGTTTAAGGCAACCAGTACTCTTCTAAACAGAGCCTTGGGTAGTTCTAAAGCTCGGAAACATCGAAAGAAAGAGCTGGATGAGTCAGCCTCTGAAACAGAAGTTGAGCTATCTGAACTACAAGATTATTATGCCGAAATGTTGTTACGGGGGTGGTTTAACCAAATGCTGAATGGTCTTGAGCATTTTGGCTATCTGGTTGATTCTAAAGTGTTTAGCGTCAAAGAGGTAGAACCCTGGTTAAACTATTGGGTGCGGCTGATTGCAGACGAAACCTACCGTCGCAACTGTGATTCAAGAGTTTACGATCAGCTTTATAACTATATCTATGACCATGGATTTGACGGCGTCAGACGTCTGTTTGAGCATTTTGGCTATCGGATTGTACGATCTCCCTATAAGGTAAGAGATTTTGAGCACCTTGGAGACGTGACTAAATACAGCACTAAGCTCGCCCTTAGCTTAGCCAAAGCATCTCGGCTGATCTATCAAGATATGCGTTATGTCACCGAAATTTCTGACCTGTGGGGCATTGATATTCGTCACAACTTTCGGTACTTCAACAACAAAAAACGCGACACTCAGGCCTTTATTTTTCGTACTGATGAGTGTATGGTTCTCTCTTTTCGCGGCAGCCAGGAGATTCGAGATTGGTACACTAATTTTAATACGCAGCTGCGAAATTTTACGATCCGTAGAGCAGGAAAAACAACTCTCTCCTCCTACAAGGGCAGTGTTCATACTGGTTTCTTTTTGGGCTGGGCCAGTATTGAGAAAGCGGTTTTAGCTCAAATCGCTAGCTGGCAAAGTGAAGCACTTAAGCAAAATTCGCCTCTGCCGCCGCTGTTAATTACCGGCCACAGCTTAGGCGGAGCCTTGGCAACAATGGCTGCTGCATCGCTTCATGAGAATGGGATTAACGTTGCTGGTCTATACACCTTTGGCCAACCACGAGTGGGCGATCTCAGATTTACGCGACAGCTGAATCGTAATCTAGAAGGAAAAGTTTTCCGCTTTGTCAACAACAATGATGTTGTTCCACACATTCCACCCCCGTTCTCGATACGCAACCCTCTCAGGCTGTATGGTCATTTGGGTACAGTCAGATACTTTAATTCAAAAGGCCTGTTAACAGCCAATTACAAAGCAATGAATCGTTTGCTGGATAGTCTATTTGGGTTTGGAAAAAGTTTGTTTGAATCGAGCTTCGATCTCATTGCCGATCATGGCATGCCCTACTATATCAGCTATCTCAACAAGGCCTTAGAAGAAGAGATAAAGGATAAGGCTGCAACGACTTTAGAGCTTGATATCAATCGCATTGGTGGAGCTGAAAAACTCAAGCAGATGAAGAAGAGTTAGTCACACACTCTTTACCAAAACTGACGAAAGTCTTCATCGGTGGTGCTGAGCTGGCTCCAGCCAACACCCTGTTGTTGAAATTTCTCGACTAGCTTAGCGCAGGCAGGGCGTTCGGTGGCATAGTGGCCTGCATCGATTAGGATCAAGTTGCGATCGCGCCCCTCCTGAAACTGATGAAATTTGCAGTCTGATGTTAGATAGGCCTGGGCTCCCGTCTTAGCCACCGCCGACAAAAAACTCGCACCCGATCCCCCTAAAACGGCTACTCGATCAATCACCTGTTGAAAATTTGCCGAGGGTGAATGAATCAAATTAGGCGGATTAAGCTTTGCTTGGATCAGCGCCAGCAAATCCTCTAGCGATCGAGAGCTAGGCAAATCACCGACACGACCATAGCCCAAACCCTCTTGCGTGGGCACCACCGGTACCGAATTTTGTAGCTGCAGCAGCTGAGCCAGCACATCTGCCGTACCATCTGCCACCTGGTCAAAATTAGTATGGGCACTATACACCCCAATGTCATGCTTGATGCTTAAACGCACCATATCTCCAACAGCATCGCCAGCCGTCACAGCCTTGAGCGGACTAAAAATTAATGGATGGTGCGCAAAGATAAGGTTTACTGGGGCACCCTCCTCTTTAAGTCGAATTGCCTCGGCCATGACTGCCATCGTTGGCGTCAAACACACCAATACCCCGGCTGATTGGGATAAGATGTCAGGCTCAATTTGCCAGCCGCAATTATCCCAAGACTCTTGCCAAGCTGGTGGAGCCCAGGCCTCAACCCAGTTAATTAGTGCATCAACGTTCATGGCAACTTCTTCTTCCCCTTCTCAAAGTGACTCCAATTCCTTAGCTGATTCTCCAGCTGACCCTAATACAACAGCAGCAGTACCCACCGAGTCATCGCAGTTGGCAACGGACAGTGGTATATCAACGGGGGTAGCAACCGACAAAAACAGTCCGATAGAGTCTCAAATACCTTCTCAGACAACCAGTTTAGGGCAATCTTGGCTCTACGCAGGCGGAGTCTTGGTCGCTATCTATGGCCTATTTGCCTCTATTGATTTACTTAATATTGGGTTTCGCTCGATTCTCGGCTCTCAGGCAGAAAGTCTATTAACCCTAGCTGCCAACCCCTGGTTAAGCCTTATTCTAGGCATATTAGCCACCGCGTTAGTCCAGTCATCTAGTGTTGTTACCGCTTTGCTAGTAGGTCTGGTGGCTGGTGGCCTCCCCATTGCTACCGCTATCCCCATGGTCATGGGTGCAAACCTTGGCACCACCATTACCAATACCTTGGTCAGCCTAGGTTATGTCGGCAACGACGACGACTTTGAGCGAGGCTTTGCCGCCGCCACGATTCATGACTGTTTTAATCTGTTAGCCTTAGCAATTTTCTTCCCCCTAGAGCTGTTGCTACATCCCCTAGAGCGCCTGAGTCAACGACTACTGAGTCAAAACATTGCTTTTGATCTTTTTCCAGAGAGCTTTGTGTCTCCCATAGATTGGCTGCTTCAACCAGCCCATTGGTTAGCTGCCTACGGTGTCAACAATCTACCTGGGCCATGGGATGCGCTGTTGCTATTTGCTACCAGTGTGGGTGGGCTGATGATAGCTGTAACCACCCTAGGCTGGCTCATGAGGAAATGGTTAACGACCTCAGCTAAGAATGTCATCCGCTGGGGGTTTGGCTGTGGGTCAGACCTGGGTGGATTAGTAACCGGTGCGGGAGTGACCGCAGTGTTACAGTCCTCCTCCATGACGACTAGCCTGGTCGTACCCTTAGCCGCTGCCGATATCGTTACCCTGCAAGAAATCTACCCCTTTGTATTAGGGGCAAATATAGGTACCTGTGTTACCGCACTGATTGCTACCCTAGCAATCAATAGCCCGATTGCACTCCAGTTGGCGTTAGTGCATCTGAGCTACAACCTACTAGCCGTTATTGTGATCTACGGTCTACCAGGCTTACGCGATGTCCCCTTAGCCTTGGCACAGAAGCTGGCTACAACGGCTCGACATTATCGCATCGTAGCCGTTGCCTATGTTGTAGGAGTATTCTTTCTACTGCCCTTTTTAGCGCTGTGGCTGTCTCTAACCTTAAGCATCTAAGACAGCATCGCCGCTTTGGTTTCTACTGCTCTTCTTCCCAACTCTCCACCGCTAGCAGGTCGCTAATCGGATCTTGCATAGAAAATTCGAACTCTTCTAGCTCATGTTTCCAATGCTCCCAGCGATCTCTAAACAGAAACGCTATTTTCCAGATCTTGTCGGTGGTCTTAATAACGTCAGTTTCTACAAGGGATTGCACCTGCCGCTGAAATTTAGCCATCGGATGTAATACCAATGGAGCAGCTGTCGTGGTTTTAGCCATATACGAAATGATTTAGTTTTTGAAAAAACTTCGTCGAACATCAATTAAAAATTCAGGTCCTCAAGGCAGGGACTCTACCGCTATGTTCACAAGCGCTGAATTTCACAATGATACAAGATACCATACAGGTCTCTCATCTACATAACTCTTTAGAAAGATGGCACTAAGATACCTAGTGCTGCACCCAATATCTGCTTAGAGTTACATACCGGTGTAGCACGTTTACTGAATTTGGATCAAATATTGCCAAAGCTATAGTGCCTGTCTAAGCTAATATGCGGCATATAAACCTGAGCAGTTCCCATGGCTGAGTCTGAAAACATATACCTTCCCAAAACGGACGAGTCTGACGACCTTAAACGCATTCGTCACACCTTTTCCCACGTCATGGCAATGGCCGTACAGCGGTTGTTTCCCAAGGCTCAGGTCACCATCGGCCCTTGGACTGAATATGGGTTTTACTACGATTTTGATAATCCTGATCCCTTCTCCGACAAAGATCTAAAAGCGATCAAAAAGGAGATGATCAAAATTATTAAAAAGGACTATCCAGTTGAACAAGAAATCGTATCCCGTGAAGAAGCTAAGCAGCGTATCGAGGCTTTGGGAGAACCCTACAAGCTCGAAATCCTAGATAGTATCGAGGAGCCAATTACGCTATATCACATAGCTGACCAGTGGTGGGATCTCTGTGCAGGTCCTCACGTTGAAAGCACTCGTCAGCTCCACCCCAAAGCTTTTGACTTAGAAAGCGTTGCTGGAGCTTACTGGCGTGGTGATGAAACCAAGGCTCAGCTGCAGCGGATCTACGGTACCGCCTGGGAAACTCCCGAGCAGCTGCAAGAATACAAACGCCGTCGCGAAGAAGCTAAAAAGCGTGACCATCGCAAACTGGGTAAAGAGCTGGGGCTATTCCTATTTTCAGAGGATGTCGGTCCTGGACTGCCTTTATGGACACCCAAGGGTACGATGCTGCGCTACACCCTAGAAGATTTTCTCAAACAAGAACAAATTAAGCGGGGCTATCTGCCCGTTGTTACCCCTCATATCGCCAAGGTAGACCTATTCAAGACCTCAGGCCACTGGCAAAAGTACAGCGAAGATATGTTTCCGATGATGGCGGAAACAGAAGAAGCCAAGACAAATGAAATCGGCTTCGTCATGAAACCCATGAACTGCCCATTTCACATTCAGATCTACAAAAACGAACTGCGCTCCTATAAAGAGCTACCTATGCGTCTGGCCGAATTTGGTACCGTATATCGCTATGAGCAATCTGGTGAACTTGGCGGTCTGACTCGCGTGCGCGGGTTTACCGTCGATGACGCTCACCTATTCGTAACTCCCGACCAGCTGGATGACGAATTTCTCAAAGTCGTCGACCTGATTCTTGCTGTTTTCAAGAGCCTTCAGCTCAAGAACTTCAAGGCTCGCCTTAGCTTCCGCGATCCCGACTCCGACAAATATATCGGCTCTGACGACGTTTGGGAAAAATCCCAAAACGCTATCCGCCGTGCCGTTGAGACCCTGGGTATGGAGCACTTCGAAGGCATCGGCGAAGCCGCCTTCTACGGGCCTAAACTGGACTTTATCTTTACCGATGTCCTAGGACGAGAGTGGCAGCTCGGCACCGTCCAGGTTGACTACAACCTGCCTGAACGCTTCAATCTGGAATACGTCGCCGACGACGGCACTCGCCAGCGGCCCGTGATGATCCATCGGGCTCCCTTTGGCTCATTAGAGCGTCTGATCGGCATTTTGATCGAAGAATATGCTGGTCTCTTCCCCCTCTGGCTTGCTCCCGAGCAAGTACGTCTGATGCCCGTCACAGCTGAACAGCTGCCCTTTGCTGAGCAGGTCGCCGAACAAATGCAGCTGTTGGGTGTCCGCGTAGTCGTCGACCGCAGCGGTGAGCGCCTTGGCAAAATGGTTCGCAATTCCGAGAAAGCCAAGATCCCTGTTATGGCAGTAATCGGAGCCAAAGAAGTCGAGTCCAACAGCTTGAGTATTCGAACACGCCAGGAAGGGGATTTAGGCGCGATCGCAGTTTCCGACGTCATCACCCGACTAAAAGCCGCCCTAGATAGCCACGGGTACTTCTAATCTGAGATACTAATTGGTTGGAACCCATTTTCATAACCTTGCGAGGGGCACCCTAAAGGGAAAGCCTCATAGATGTCCTATTTTTCCTGGCTCTTCGAAAACCTTATCCATAACCTTGCCGTAACTCCCCTTATCGCTATTTGGGAAAACCTATACGGTTGGGTTGTAGAGCGGCCGTTCCGGCCCTGCCCATGGGAAGCCCCATTTGCAATTTGAGATAACTCAGATACTTCCGGAAAGGTAACTCGGCGGGACCCCACGCAACCGGTTTTGCCTAAAACCAATATCTCCAAAAATTTCAAGAGGATATAGAGATATTTGGCAAAATCATTTCAACAAATCGATTTCAACCAAATCATAATGTCCCAAACCGCCCAAGTCACAGTCCCCGCAACCACCGCCAACATCGGACCCGGCTTTGACTGCCTGGGCGCAGCCCTCACCCTCTACAACCATTTCAAATTCACCCCTGCTAAAAACCTAAGCATCACCATTACCGGCAACGAAGCCAGTCGGCTCAGCACCGGTCCCGATAATCTCGTCTACACATCCTTCGAGACCCTCTACAACCACCTTCATAAACCCACCCCTCCAGTCCATATCGACATCGATCTGCATGTTCCCTTATCCCGTGGTCTCGGTAGCTCATCTACTGCCATTGTTGGCGGACTCGTGGGTGCCAACCTTCTGGCGGGTAGTCCCCTAGACATTAACCAACTAGCCGTCCTCGCCACCGACTTAGAAGGCCACCCCGACAACGTCGTTCCTGCTCTCCTCGGCGGCTGTCGACTCGCCACTTATAGCGACAACACCCTTACCCTGTGCCAAATCCCATGGCATGAAGCCATCATTCCCATCGTTGCTATTCCCGACTTTGAGTTAGCCACCACCGATGCCCGTAGAGTTCTACCTAACAGCTACAGCCGTGCCGATGCTATTTTCAATGCGGCCCACCTAGCCTTATTAACTCAGGCCCTGGCCAGTGGAAATAGCGAATGGCTGACCACAGCTCTTTGCGATCGCATCCACCAGCCTTACCGCAAAACCTTGATCCCCAACTACGACGACATCCACACCAACGCCCTGACTGCCGGAGCCTGGGGGCTGGTCATCAGCGGTGCTGGTCCGACACTACTAACGCTCACAAGTCCAGTATCAGCAGATACCGTTCGCCAAGCCCTGGGCCAACCCTGGACAACAGCCCAAATTCCTCACACCGTCCAACAGCTAGCTGTTGATCTCAACGGCACTCAGTCCCGACTGGAGTAATCCCAGCTCACTTTATGCTGCAGGAATCGAGACCGCCTCAACCCATCAACAAAATTATTCGAAGGAATTTTTATTAATATAGGTTTACATAATAGTGATTAATTACACCTATATTAATTGCCTATGTATAACGCATTTACGTCTTCCCAGGAGCTTTATATATGGGGGTATTAAGAAAAACAAATGGTTTTAATGCCTTTTGACCTTATCAAAAGTTAACTAAATTACATATACTGTGACTGGGCGTAGAGCAATAGGTATATTTCCTCATTGCCGTCCGGTCAGTTAGCCTAGTGTTTTTTTGGTAGACCCTTCACCTAGACCAACGGCCTCTCGGCAAACCGCGCCTCTGATAATGAGTTGTACGCATGAGTTGGCATGATTGTTGAACACTTCCCTTGGCTAACAGCGCTAGTCATTTTCCCAATACTGGCTGCTATCCCGATTCCTTTGCTGCCCGATAGCGAAGGCAAGTCTATTCGCTGGTATACCCTTGGCGCTTGCTTAGCTGAATTCGGCCTCATTCTTTATACATTTGCTAACTATTACGACCTTAATCAACCCGGTCTGCAGCTGGTTGATAACTTTGCTTGGGTCCCTCAAATTGGTCTCAACTGGTCTCTAGCCGCAGACGGTCTATCAATCCCTCTAGTGATTTTGAGCGGGTTGGTCACCACGCTAGCAGTGGTTGCTTCCTGGAATATCACCATGAAGCCCCGGCTTTATTTTTCATTGTTGCTGCTGATGTACAGCGCTCAGGTGGGCGTCTTCCTGGCTCAAGACATGCTGATGTTCTTCATCATGTGGGAGCTAGAACTAGTACCCGTCTATTTGCTGATTTCCATCTGGGGTGGTCAAAAGCGCCTCTACGCAGCGACTAAATTTATCCTTTATACGGCAGTTGGCTCCATCTTTATTTTGTTGGCAGCCCTAGCCATGGCTTTCTACGGCGACAGCCTCACCTTTAACTTCAGTGAGCTAGCCGCCAAAGATTATCCGCTAACGCTTCAGTTACTTGCTTACTCCGGCTTTTTAATTGCCTTTGGTGTCAAGCTACCGGTCTTTCCCTTTCACACTTGGTTGCCCGATGCCCACAGTGAAGCTCCTGCTCCGGTATCGATGATTCTGGCAGGTGTCTTACTCAAGATGGCAGGCTATGGTCTCATTCGTATGAATATTGAGATGCTGCCTGACGCTCATGTTTACTTTGCTCCAGTCCTAGCCATCCTTGGCGTCATCAACATTGTTTATGCATCCCTAGCAGCCTTTGGCCAAGACAACCTCAAGCGCCGCATGGCTTATTCGTCAGTGGCTCACATGGGATTTGTGCTCTTGGGTCTAGCAGCCTTTACCACCCTTGGTTTGAGCGGTGCTCTGCTACAAATGATTTCCCACGGTTTGATTGCAGCTGTACTGTTCTTCCTGTCCGGTGTGGCTTATGAGCGTACACACACTCTGGCCATGAACAAAATGGGCGGTATGGGTAAGGCGATGCCTGTTGCCTTCGGCTTATTCACTGCGGGTTCCATGGCTTCCTTAGCTCTCCCTGGTATGAGTGGATTTGTGGCTGAGCTAGCTGTCTTCCTGGGTTTTGCTACCAGCGATGCCTACAGCACCTTCTTTAAGGCTGGGATTGTGATTTTGGCAGCTATCGGCGTGATTTTATCTCCGATTTATTTACTGTCGATGCTACGTCGCATCTTCTTTGGTACTCCTGGTGAGCTAGAGGTTCCGAGCAATGCATCCTGGGATATCAAGCCTCGTGAAGCATTTGTGGCCATTAGTCTACTGGTGCCCATCATCGGCATTGGTCTTTACCCCAAGCTGGCTACTCAAACCTACGATGTGAAAAGCACTGAGATTGCCAACCGTGTTCAGAACATTCGTCTTGCTCAGGATGCAGACCACGGTCCTTTCTATGCTCAGGTATTGACAGCCCCCGAATTATTGGCGAGTCGTTTATCGACCACAAGCATTCGTTAAGCGTTAACTTCTTTATCCCTTGCTCAGGGTTAATGGAGTCTTCCAATTTCCATCGAAGTCGCTGGTGTCCTCTGTTAGGCACCAGCGACTTTTTAGTTAGTAGGTTTAATGGCCGCTTTTTCCCCCCCTGGGGCATTGAATCAATAGGAGAGAAGACGATTAACTGATTGGAGAAAATTTCCTAACGCGCATCAATGGTTGCCTTTACTTGGAAATATACGGTCATGTTGAAACGGTTGACTCGGTTTAGCCCAGTACTTAGCGGATTAGGATTAGCCCTTTTATGTGGTCAGCCTGGATGGAGTCATGGCGCGATCGCAAAAGTTACCCAAACCTATTCTGTTGAGGCCAGCTATTCATCTGGCCAACCCATGGCCTTAGCCCAAGTAGCGGTCTACAGTCCTGAAAACCCTGATGAACCCTGGACAACAGGACAGACCAACGAGCAAGGAGAATTCGAATTTAGCCCCGACGTCGATGGCAACTGGGATGTCACCATTCGACAGGCAGGTCATGGCACCACTGTGAGCGTGCCAGTGCAAACCCAGGCTGACCAGATAGCGAACACTCAGTCCACATCTAAGACGACGGCTGCTCTAGTCTCGTCATCAGAACCATTAGCCAGTCCCCTTCAACGTTGGGCCAGTGCGGGAGCGGCGCTCTGGGGTCTGATTGGCACAGCCTTATTTTTTTCGCGAGGTAAAAACTCTTAGTGCATATTCCAGATGGTTTTGTGCCTCCCCAACTATGTATAGTCGGGTACGGTCTTAGCGGGTTAGTTACCTGGCATTGTTTACGACAAATCAATCGGCATCCAGACCCAGCCGCCCAAATGCCCAAGGCCGCAATGCTGGCAGCTGCTTTTTTTGTGGCCTCATCGATTCAGATTCCACTGCCACCTGTCAGTTTGCACTTGGTGCTGAGTGGACTCTTGGGAGCCGTCTTGGGTTACTATGCGTTTCTAGCAATTTTGATTGGCCTGTTCTTTCAGGCCTTATTTTTAGGTCACGGAGGACTGTCTACTCTGGGGATCAATGCCATCATCATTGGCGTTCCGGCCTTGGTTGGATACGGTGTTTTTCAACTGCAGCTCTGGCTGCCTCGCTCGCTTAAACCGGGGCTACGCTATGGCCTTAGCGGGTTTTTAGCTGGAGCTATCGGTATGGCCTTAGCCGTTACTATCTTTATCAGCGTGTTGGTTTTTAACGTACCCGTTGGCTTTGATGTTGCCACGGAGCGGGCTGCTTTGCTCACCCTTGGCGTTGCCCATAGCCCTTTAATCATTGTTGAGGGGATCTTTACGGCACTGCTGGTGACATTTTTGCGGCGGACAAAACCCGAGCTTTTAACTGGTTTAACCTCTAGCTCGATCGCTCAGCCGGTCAGATCCCCCGCGAGTTCACCGTCCGGAGAGCAACTATGCGATTAACCGATACCTACGCTACGCTGCATTCCCCCCTGCATCGCTGGTGGCCTCGGGCAAAATTAGTAGGGCTAGGGACACTGATGCTAGGCTTTGCTGCGGTGCAGCAGATACAGCTTGTCCCGATTTGTTTGCTGGTGACGGTAGTGCTATATGCGTTATCAGGGCTGCCTTGGTCATTTTTGCGATCGCGTCTACGCTATCCCGGTCTGTTTCTTTTAGGCATGGTGATCGCCCTACCGCTGCTGTCAGGGAGTACGGTGCTTTGGCAGTGGGGACCATTCGCCATTCGCCAAGAAGGACTACTGGCCATGGGACTGATCGCAGGTCGATTTTTCTCCATCGTCACTGTAGGCATGTTGTTGTTAGGAACCACACCTCTATTGACCCTAATCGACACCCTGGTTTCCCTAGGACTACCCCCTTTGATTGCAGAAATGGCTCTGCTCGCCTACCGTTACTTGTTCGACATTGCCGATCAGCTGGACCATTTGCGGCAGGCTATGCGCTTACGCGGATTTCAACCCGGAGGCAATCGTCAGAGCTGGCACCAACTAGCAGCGGTTACGGGCACCTTGTTTGTGCGCAGCTATGAACAGTCAGAACGGGTATATAAAGCTATGCGGCTGCGGGGCTACGGTAACTCTCACAGTCGCTCATCCCAAATGCAAGGATGGGGCCACACCACCGATATTGCAGCCGTTGGGTTATGCGCTACCATTACTCTGGTCTTAATCGGTCTTCAGGTCTGATAGACAGCTCCTGAATCTTGATGTCGCCAATCGCACTTTATGGCACATTGGCAACTCAATAAATGCAGCAGCGCAACATTCCAAAAAGCAGACTCACACCTTGAAATGGCAACTATTTACTCTAAATACTTCGGCTTGAACTACAGGCTAAACAATTAGAGAGCTGTAACAGTAGTTAAGCAACAGGTTTCTTCTTAACACTTTCATTGCTGCTCAGTAAAACTCGCGTTACACTCTGTGACTGTTGGTCAGTATAATTCAAGGCCAATTTTTAAACGTAGCCATAGTAGCCATAAAATTAAAACTCACTATTAAAAATAAATTAAGTTTTTTCTAATCCCAATTCTCTCACTCTCCGGATAGTGTCTATGACGTCTTTGCTACCCAAGAAAAAACTTGCGACAACTCCCCAGACTACGGTGGCAGCCATTGCTATTGACCATCTGTGTTTCTCTTATCCCGACCGGCAACAAGTTCTTGACAATGTCTGTCTGCGGATTGCCCCTGGTGAACGGGTAGGAATTATTGGTCACAATGGCTGTGGGAAGACAACGTTATTTATGACTCTTTGTGGAGCGCTGGTGCCCACATCTGGCACGGTTCGTCTAATGGATGAACCGGTTATAGCCAACGGATTTAACCCTCATATTGGACTGTTATTTCAAAATCCTAATAATCAGTTGTTTTCTGCATCGGTGCGAGAAGATATTCGCTTTGGTCCGGCCAATATGGATCTGCTACCCCATCAGATAGATGAGCGGGTAGATGAGGCCATTACTCTGACAGGTTTACAGCCTCTGGTTGAGCGTCCACCTCATCATCTATCCGGTGGCGAAAAGCAGATGGTGGCAATCGCTGGATTACTGGCCATGACCCCTCAAATTGTGCTTTACGATGAGCCCACCGCCAGCTTAGATATCCGCAGTCGGCGACGATTGATTAATTTTATGAAAGGGTTGCAACAAACTATGGTGATTGCTTCCCATGATTTAGAGTATTTGTTGGAAGTGTGCGATCGCACCCTAGTCATGTATCAAGGAAAAATTGTTGCCGACGGCCATCCCCGAGAGATTATGGGAGACGATGCGTTAATGCATACCTACGACTTAGAAAAACCTCATTCGTTAATTCCCCATACAATCAACCATCACAAGTAGAAACGTTTTGAGCTAGTCGCTTGTAGCAGGCTCAGTATGACTGACTTGTCCATCATGCTTACTTTCTGTCGCAAACGTCTCTTCAAAAAAAGCCGCTGTTTTTTCTAGCTCTTTTCCACCCTTGAGACGGTAAAACGCCAACGTTCGAATCAAAGCCTCATCGCGTTGAATCACTCTCACAGCTCGGGAGGCTCCCTTTTCTCCTTTATAAGGATTATCAATCCAAAATGCATCGCTCAAGCTTAAGGCAGCCACCAACGGCGTTACAGATTCTGCCCTTAAACGCTCAGCCACGGCAGACGGTAGATCAGCTAGTACTTCCGCCTCTGTTAGCTGCTGAGCACGTTTGAGCAATGTTTCGAGCCTTTCAGTATTTATGCCCATTGACCTGACAATTCATCCATTTGAGAATTCTAGCTTGACATGATCCTAGATTTTTTTATCAAAAACTTTACACGCTGTCCGAAACCCCAATACCCTTCCGTAACGTCACGTAGCTAGGCATACAATCACCATAGCTTTCAAGTGTTTTCCATGGCATTTCCGAGAATTTACTCAGAACAACACTATGCATCAGCCGTAACCGCTGCTGTTGCTGATCTTCTACGTAGCTATCGCGGCCATCAAATCGATATTTTGCGACAACTATCTTGCCATGAACGCAATACCCGTGCCTATGAGTTATGGATTACAGCTTGGGATAGAAATGAAGATCGCTATGAGCTGATCTACGAACTCCGAATTGGGGTGGTAAAGGGTGAGCTGATCGTCTTGTCGTGGATGCCGCTGTAAATACTACCTCAATAAACAATCCCAAATAAAAACCCCAAGGCTGACGGACCTTAGGGGCTAATGGAAATTACTAAACTAGCGCGGTAAGAGCAGTTACTGATTTTGAGGAATATATCGACTTGACCTAGCTATTCTTGTTTAGAGAATTGGGGCTAGGCTACATCGCAAATCAGCAATACCCAGTAAAAATATCAAAAGGCATAGCCTTTCAAGTAGAGCGACAGTAGGTCTACGCTTTACGGGAGTAGTACTCAACCACGAGCAGTTCGTTAATGTTGAGGGCTATCCATTCACGTTCGATAACGCTATTCACTTTAGCTTCGAGCTTGGTCTTGTCAAAATCTAGGTGGGTAGGAATATTAGCCAAACCCGGAAATTCTAGATTAGCCTCAACCAGCTTTTTCGAGACGTCTTTGGGGCGAACACCAATGACATCGCCAGGACGGCACTGATAGCTAGGAATGCTAACAACGCGACCGTTGACAGTGATGTGACCGTGGTTCACAACTTGACGAGCAGCGGGGATCGTGGGTCCCATGCCCAGTCGGAAGATAGTATTGTCCAAACGCATCTCTAGCTGCTGCAGAATTACCTGCCCAGTAGAACCGCTGGCACGACGTGCTTTCTTTACGTAGCGTAGTAGCTGACGTTCAGACACGCCATAGTTGTAGCGAAGCTTTTGCTTCTCTTCTAGACGAATACAGTATTCAGATTTTTTCTTTCGTGCCTGACCATGTTGACCAGGGGGATAAGCCTTACGGGCAACTTTCCGGGTTAGACCAGGCAGTTCACCCAATCGGCGAGTGATGCGAAGGCGAGGACCTCTATATCGCGCCATGTAGCGTTTAGCTCCTTTGTAGGAATATTCCAGTCCCCAATTATAGGGGATAAGGTGTTGATGTGCGACCCCCGCTATCAACTACTCGTAAAACTACGATAGATGTCCGGTTTTGACATAGATAAGACAGCCTGTTTCACTAAATGGCGCATGTACGCTGTCCGGCGGATTTCGCAGCCAGGTTCCTTTAGGGTAAATACCCTGCTCATCAGCCAATGTGCCGTCTAAAACAAAAATTTCTTCGCCGCCCCAGTGGCGATGTTGTTGAAATTGGGTTCCGGGTGCCCATTTAACTAAAGCCACTTGCTCGGTACCGTAGGCGTGTAGAGGCATTATCTGCAAACCGGAAACTAAACCAGGAGCCCAATTCACTCTGTGGGTATCGATGGTAACCTGCTGCTGATCGTCTGGCTCCATTTGCCGAAGTTTGACCAGGATAGTCGCGCCCTCTTTACTATGTGGGGTATGGCTAGAGCCTACAGGATTACGAACATAGGTGCCTGGACCAAAGTCTCCGTGTTCATCTGAAAATATGCCATCTAGAACAATAAACTCTTCGCCACCGCCGTGGGTATGGGCTGAGAAGTAACTACCAGGAGCATAGCGAACAATAGAAGTAGCACGGGCAACTTCTTCGCCATCACGTTCGAGCATGCGCCGCTGTACACCCGCCATAGGAGAATCAACCCAGGCAAGGTCTGCAGTAGAGACAACCGCCCGTTTTGTTAAGTCAGCATTAATTTTCATCATTAACCTCTACAAAGTGCTTAAATGACTTACCAGATAGAAAGAGAGAATCCTCGACAGGAAGCTAACCATTGCAGACAGGAATTAGCAAATCAATGGGTCTGGGCGAGGCAACACGCTCCCTTGTTATTTTGGACATGCCACCGCCTCTGCCAGTGGTTGAGGCAGAGGCCAAGAAAATCGCAACTACTGATTTCTTCCAGCCATCACACCGCCATCCACATCCCAGACAGCTCCAGTTATCCAGGTGGCCTGCTCAGAAAGTAAGAAAACAATTGTTTCTGCAATATCTTCAGGAGTTCCTACACGACCAATGGGGTGAAAACTGTTGAACCCTTGTAGCGCCTGGTGAACCTCTTCTTTAGGAATAAACCCTTCGTAGATGGGAGTTTCTACGACAGCAGGAGAAACTGCATTGACGCGAATATTGTTGTCGGCTAGTTCCATGGCTAGATGCTGCGTAAGAGAATGAAGTCCGGCTTTGGCCATGGAGTAAGCAGACGAAGGTGTGGCTTTGATAGCCTGCTTGGCCCACATGGAACCCACGTTAACAATAGCCCCTTTAACATTGTGGTTGATGATATTTTGGGCAACTGCTTGCGTAATAAAGAAGGTGGCCTTGTTAAGATCGAGGTAGAGATCGTAGTCGGCTGCTTCGTAGTCCAAGAAGGGCTTAGGCAAAAAGACTCCAGCTGCATTGACCAACAGTGTGGCATCGGCATGGGATTGATTGAGTTGCTCAATAAGTCTTTGATATTCGTC
>JBCDFI010000057.1:0-16160 GCA_039178155.1 Cyanobacteria bacterium P01_H01_bin.105 | reverse complement strand
ATTCGCCCAGTCCGAAGACTATGCCTTATTCATCAAAGCATTGCTCGATATTCAGCAAGCGAGTTTGGCATTGTTAGAGAGTTCAGCACAAGATTGGTTGGCCCATGCTAAGACTGTTCAAGCTGAGTTTGACCAGTGGCTGTGGAGTGATACCGCCAGCGGGTATTACAACACGGCCAGCAATGCCAGTGAGAGTTTGTTAATAAGAGAACGCAGTTATCAAGATAGTGCTACCCCGGCAGCGAATGGAGTTGCAATTATAAACTTGATACGTCTCTCATTACTTACAGAGAATTTGACCTATTTGGATCGTGCAGAGCTTGCCTTAAAGGCTTTTAGCATAGTTATGGAGCAAGCCACCCGAGCTTGTCCAACGTTATTTCAAAGTTTAGCCTGGTATCGTTCTCACACGCTAGTGCAAACATCAGTAAAATATGCAGCTAAGTTATCACGCGACTATCGACCGACAGTTGTCATCTCTATTAAAGAAGACTTACCGGATAAAGCTATAGGTTTCGTCTGCCAGGGACTAAACTGCCAGGAGCCTGCTAATACGTATGACCAGCTTACTGAGCAAATTAATTCTAGCCAAAAAAGACTCTAGAAAATTTGCATATTGTCTGTCAAGCCTTTGAATAGCATCTAGAAAAAATTACTTTTTCGATTAGACTACAACAAGGGTGAGGACAACTAAGATGATCGCAACAATGATAGCTCCAGATAGATCCCCAGATACTGATTGGGTGGAAGCTGGCTTCGATAGATCTCGATAATACTCACACGCAAGGCATCTAAACTTAGTATTCATTTGTAATAGGCTATGACCGTTACACTTAGGGCAGTTATGGAGAGAGAAAAGATCTGATTTTAGGAGCCCTTCAGAGGACTTTGACATTACCTTATACCCACCTGATAGATTGTTGAAACGTTTGTGACGATAATCTTTTTACAGGTCTTGAATGACAAGCGTTAAATTTTGTCGTCCAACAACTTGGACAACCTCTTTAGGTGAAAAATGAAGATTGGCTTTAACAGCGTGAGCTTTCCAAAAGCTAGCTTGATAACGAACTCGCCATTCTTTACCAGGTTCTAATATGTCTACAATGACAGCCTCATGCTCTGACTGTTCATCGTCTAACCAGGGTAAATAAATGGGTGCTGGAGCAATATGGTTGGACTGAAATAACGCACAGTTACTAGCAAACATAGTGTTAGCCTCGTATGAGCCTCCAGAAAAGTGGCATGACTTAAAGATAGAACCCGCAAAAATCTGTGCGGGTGCTTATGCGGGTGCTGCCGCTAATATGTTTATTATTCTTCATATTTGTCTGATTGCCTGATGCACGTTTGGGTTCTACAGCAAATTAGGCAACCTTATATGGCGATCAGTTTCGCAAGGGATTAAATTGATCGATGTATTGGTCTTTGTCCTGAACTCTAGATTCAAAGGAGAGTTCCACGTATAAAAAAGCCTCAGAGGAGAGTTTTCTGCTAACTGCTCATCTGCTTTCTTTGGGTTATGGTAAATATCAGATAGTAAATTCGTATGTAGAATACTTCCTGCAGATGAGTCTTTGGAGTATGTAACGGATTGCGCTTTAGATAATATCTGTTGCCAATGGTGACCCTGATGATCGCCGGAAAGCTTAGCTCTGATACCTTCTATTGCTGGATAGACAACATCGATAAGAAATTTAGATTGACGGCCCGTTGCTTCACTATTTGCCAAGCGTCGTTGTCCTTTTTCTAAGACAATTAATGTTTTAATATTGCCTTTACCTTGTTGATAGAAGTGTACTAGCTCTTTTGTGCTTGATGGATTTACACAAGCTGATGTCGTGCTTATATTTGAGGCGTTTCGATTATCGAAAACACCTAAAACGTGAGCATCTTCCAGTAAAAAAGTGCGATGAAAAGTTCGATTTCCAACGTAGCCTCCTTTAATACTAAATTCATCGGCCCACTTCAATCCCTGATAGAAAGTTTTGATACATCTGAACGCAGTGTCCATCTGATCAATAGAGACAAAAGTGCTCATGCAGTTTTCAGCACTATTGTCAGGGAAAAGATTACCTGGCGTGAGCATTGCTCTGCGCACCAGGGACCATTCGATTGACATAAAATCGCTTTATATATGGACTATTGATACTCCGGAGGCATTTTTTATATGACGCCACCGTATAAGAGGTCAGTGTGCAGAAAGATATAGTTATATCTTTTTCACTTTAAGGTTTTTCTGCATCCTCAAGATTGTTTCCAAGACGCAGTTGCTAACTATGGGATACGTTTAAGCTCTCAATTTTCCTATGCTAATGATAGAAGATTTGCCTTAGAAACGTAATAGTACTAGGTACGGATGTACACACTGTCAAAATATCTGTACATCTCAATGCTTCTTGTACCGAACGCTAAAAATTATGTCTATCTATCCCCGCCATTTAGGACAGTGCATCAGACTCAGAATATGTGTGAACCTCCTGCTTTTCTAACGTTAAGTCCTTATTCCTGTAAAGACTTTCGAAACCGGGCAATATCAAACTTTGGTCAAAATGCCTATATTGTTGGCCTATGTAGAGAAATTTATAATGGTCAAGGTATCACCATTAGCAGAGATACTGTTCCGCGTATCTTAGGTGGTAATCGTGGGCGTTCTAGTAACGTAATAGCTATTTGCAACTTTTTTGATGTACCTTGGCAAGATGCTTGTATAACATCAGATGTATTACCTAATGATGATATAGAAGGACTTGTAGAAAATATTCGAAGCAAGATTGAATTCAGATTTGAGTATAGTAATCGTGCGTTCAACCAACAACATCAAAAGCAATGGATTCAAGATAATTTTATTGAACCTGATTTGGTTGAAGTTGAATTTTTACCTTCTGAATACCCAGTTGGTGATCCGAATTCTCTAATCGGTGGTTTAGATACTACAGAAGATGATTTTGATAGAACCAGAATTCGGTTACTGCGAGGTAAAAAAACAAGTAGCAGAAAGGTTCTAGATGATCATAAAAATATTTTTGTATATGGTGAACCAGGGTCAGGAAAAACAAGTTATTTACAGTGGATTGCACTTAAATGCTCTGAAGGAATTTTGTTGCAAGACTATGTTCCTATATTTATTGAAATTCGTCAGTTTGCCACTATTAATAGAGCTGGCACCCTATTCACTTTCTTTGAAGATATGTTTGAGCGGTGGGGATTTTCTGCTGGTGAAACAAGACGAGTTCTAGAATTTGGTAAGGCTGTTTTTATATTTGACGGTCTTGATGAGACACCTAATTCTGAAAGAGATCGAATTGAGATCATGATCGAAGGCTTGCTGCGTGATTATGATAAATGTCGCTATATATTAAGCTCTCGATTAGCCGTTCATTTTCCTTTCTTTGGAACCTTTCAGAAGGTAATTATTGCGCCTCTGCATACTAAACACCATATTCCAGAATTTGTTAGGCGTTGGTTTGCTCAGCCTGGTAAAAACGCTGAAATGGCTCAGCTTATGCTTGATAAACTTCAATCCAGACAATATCAGGGTATTCGTGAACTTGCTCGCCGTCCAGTTTTACTGAAGTTGCTTTGCATTGTTTTTGAGGTCGATGGAGATTTTCCTACTAGGAGAGGAGATATTTTTAGGAGCGGTATTTCTGAAATGACTCGGCCTAAAGTAAACCTTGAAACTTATATTCCTAGCGTACCAAAGCTTCAAGAACATCATGTTTATAATATTCTTTGTCGAGTTGCAAGCTACTTTTTTATTGATTTAAAAGTTCAAATTCTTTTTGAAACAAGAGATGTAAAAAGAATTATCCAATCTTATTTTCAAGAGGTTTATAGTGTTAATCGTGATGAAGTTCCTGGAGGGATCATATTAACTGGAATTGAACAATCTAATGGATTGCTAGTTAGATGGGCTCAAAATTTTTGTGCTTTTTCACATTTGACATATCAAGAGTTTTTTACAGCCGCTCATCTAGTCAATACCTCTACCTATACAGATGTTTATAATCATTTATATGATTCTCGGTGGAATTTTGTTACTGGATTGGTTGCAGAACTTATTCCTAAGGAGTCTTCTGTAAGTTTCTTTGATGGCTTTAAGAGAACTATTGATGATCACATCAGTAAGGATGTGAAGCTACGGGAGTTTTTAGAAAATCTGAATCGTGTAGCAACTTTTTCTGCTTATTCTGTTAATTCTAATCAGCCTCATGTTCAGACTTATATTCGTGCTTGGTATTTTGCATATACGTTGCAAGACACAGGAAAAGTGACGAATTTTGGTAGTCTGATGCGCAACTTTGAATTGCCAGACTTTGAACTTGCAACCAGCATGATCTCAGGCCAAGTTTTAGAAGGTCATGAACATCTTTATAAAGCGTATCATTGTCTGAATAGGAAGGAACCTTCTTTGAAAAAGTTGATTTCCTTGATTATGAGAGTGAAGAGTTTTTTAAGAGACAATCCACAAAAAACTGAAGTTTTGGAAGGCTGGTTAGAACTACTCAAGCTAGATCAAAGCCACCTAACTGATGCAGAGTGGTGGAATAAAAAACGTACTGCTTGGTTAAAGAGAATTGCTCTATTTATGCAGGGACTTGGATTGCCGAATGTGTTTGAACTAACTCGAGAGCAGGTTGGAAAACTACGTGCCTACTATGAAGTGACAAAGCTTTTATCGACTTGTATGAATCGCTCGTATTTGAATGCTCAGCAGCGTAGGCAGTTGGCAGATTCGATGCTCTTGTTGACAATGCTGCCACCAGAGGAATTAGATGGGTTTGATAACTTTTCCTCATAGCTTTCTAAATTTTTTTGTTAGCTCTGAATAAGATTCAATAAACAGAGTGTCTTTGTAACCCTAAATAGACGTCATTTCACTATCTGAGATCGTAGGCAAGACTCACCCTGTATGAGGGTATGGACTTGCCAGTCAGTGACTGTCTCAGGATAGTCACTACGATAGTGACCGCCTCGACTCTCGGTTCGAAATAAGGCGCTTTTGAGCACTAACTTAGCTACGCTGAGCAAATTTCGTGTTTCTGTCCAAAGCCGCAGTGTTTCTAACGGTAACTGTATGGGTAGCTGAGCTGCTCGTTCTTCTACGTCGCAGATGGTTTGTGTCAGAGACAATACGTCAAATTCTGTTTGCCATTGCCTTAACTGATTTAGAGCAGAGTCCATCTGTTGGGCTTCACGCGCAATGCCTGCACTTTGCCATAGTAGCTGGCCAATATCTATGCGATGCTGCTTGAGCCAATGGGTATCGGCTTCAATCTCTGTAAGGGGTTTTAATGATTTGCTTATAATCTCTTGGTGAGATGCTTCTGCTAGGGGGGTGGGAGTGAAATCTTTTAACTGTGCGCCAAATACTAAACATTCTAATAACGAATTGCTAGCTAATCGATTGGCACCGTGTACGCCTGTGCTGGCATTTTCACCGACGGCGTATAAACGAGGGATGGTTGTCTGGCTATGTAAGTTAGTCACAATACCACCCATCCAGTAATGGGCAGCTGGTGAAACCGGAATCGGGGTTTCAAAGACATTGATACCTGCCCATTTTTGACACTTGCGGATGATATTGGGAAACCGATGCTTGACTCGTTCGGGTTCAAGTACTCGCAGATCTAAATACACAACGGATTGATCTGGATGGTTCTGAAGATGACTGAAAATAGCTCGGCTGACGACATCTCTAGGTGCTAACTCTCCGTCAGGATGATAGTCAAAGGCAAATCGTCGGCCAGTGCTATCGACGAGATGAGCGCCTTCGCCGCGCACGGCTTCGCTAATTAAAAATCGAGGGGCACCTTCTTTCGTTAGGGCTGTGGGATGAAACTGCATAAATTCCAAATCCCTTAAGGTGGCTCCGGCTCGCCAAGCCATGGCAACGCCATCTCCAGTACTAGCGTCTGGATTGGTGGTTTGAGAGTAAATTTGACCACCACCACCGGTGGCTAGGACGACCGCCTTTGCCTGCACTAAGATTAGTTGCTGACCATACGCGAGCTGCACACCACGGCATTCTCCTTTACTTATCCATAGGTCTAGGGCTAAGGCTTGGTCAAACACATGGATATTTGGCCGTTTTAGTACCTGCTCTGCCAGGGTTGTGACTACGGCACGTCCAGTAGTATCTGCTGCGTGCAAAACCCGTCGTCGAGAATGGGCGGCTTCTAGAGTCATTGCCAATTGATCTCCTTGACGATCAAAGGCAACTCCCATCTGGGTCAGGTTCTGAATGCATTCCCCTGCCTGTTTGATTAAGACGTCTACAGCTTTGAGATCGCATAGACCAACACCCGCTTTGAGGGTGTCAGCAATGTGAAGTTCTGGGGCATCATCAGGTGCGATCGCAGCGGCAATCCCTCCCTGTGCCCAGTCGCTAGCCGAAATAGATAGGGTATCTTTGGTGATCAGACCCACTTGCAGCTTTGCCGGTAGACACAGAGCTGAATAGAGGCCAGCTGCTCCACCACCGACAACCAGTACATCAAACTGTGGTGGCAGTGAATCAGGGGAAGACGATAAATGTCCCAATAAAAATTGCTCCTGACAAAGGGATTTACCCACTTTATCAAGAGCAACGATAATAAGGAAAATGCTAAAAAATCGAAGCCTTAGAGAGCTTCCTAATCAGCAGTTTAATTAAGCCAGAGTTACCTTAACCAAGCCTTAGCATCCAATATGCCGTCAAACACGGTTCTAGCAACTTACTTGTAAGCTCCGTTGTTGTAGCGGTCATCCCCCTCTACTAAAGCTGGATTTGGTGGAGAAATAGTGAAAACGTCCATATTTTCTTGAATACGGGATTTTTCAATATCACTCAATCCAGGGATTTCAAGAATGTCTTCCAGGTTGTCATAGGGAGCATTCCGAACGATTTTGCCTGCAATTGTCGGAAACAGTCCTCGGTACTTTCTAAACGCGGCCACGTTAGTATTATTGACATCTAGCTTGTAACCGTACTCTGTTGTGAGCTTGTCATCAATTGCGTTTCGGGGCAGCGTAATTTCGGCTACGAGCAACGTCTCATTACTTAATGTGCCTGCTAATACAGGCTGAGGGTTGCTCAAAAACGTACCAAATACTAGTCCAATCGCCATTAGTAGGCCAAAGAATTGTTTCATCTCTCTCCGCCGGATTTATTCAAATCTAATACACAGCATTAATGAGAAGCGTATCACTTTCGATGTGCCAATGTTGAGTAATGCTGATAATCCTTTGCGGACCGTTACGCAAAAAAATAAAACAGTGCGCTCAATAGTGCCCAACTAGGACGACTGTACCGAGGAGGGCTGTACCGGTACTGAAGCCTTTCGGTCATAACTGATCAAAAACCGATCTAGGTCCGAAAAAGTACAAGCATAGGTCGTTAAAGGTTTGTCATATCCTTTCAACAAAGCCGAGTAGCGCTTGAAGGTCTGTTCATTAGCACCCAGCTTACTTAAATACTTATAGGTTTCGGCTCCAAGGGCTACATCTAAACCTAGCTGCTTAGTAGAGCTTTCAAATCTGAATGCAGCATTGACAGTATCACCCAGGGCTGTGTAGTCAGGACGATCGCTGGTTCCTGTGTTACCTACGACAGCATATCCAGTGTTGACGCCAGCCCCTACTCGTAGCGGAAATGGTAGTGGAAATTGTTTGTGAAGTTTCCGAGTCATGTCATTCAGCGCACTGATAGCACGACTGATTTTTAACATTTCCTCAGCTTCTACCTCTTGAGTACCATGAATCCATACGGCCATAACCGCATCGCCGATATATTTATCAACCCAGCTGCCATATTCGCCAATAATATTGCCGGCATGGCGAAACCAAGTACCAATAACCTCAGACAGGATTTTTTCATCTATCTGTCGAGTCATGACTGTAAAGTCGCGAATATCGACCACCATGACCGAGATTAGACGACGCACATGAAGCGTAGCCGTAGCTGTAGAGTCGTGCGAACTAATAGATGTGTTGCTTGTGGCGACAGGTTCTGGGGCAGGACAATAAAACTGCAGCTCAGTCTGACCAAACGTGAGGGCATCCCCATTACGTAGGGTTACCGGTACACTCACACGGCGACCGTTTACAAATGAGCCATTTCGACTACCCAAATCGATTAGATAGAACTCTCCGCTTTCCATGAACTGCAACATTGCATGGTTGCGGGAAATCCAGCGGTCGGGCAAAACAAAATTATTATCATCGCTGCGGCCAATAGTCCAGCAGCTATTACCAATCAACGATAGGTGACGTTGACCTGAGTCGGTTTTGAGGACCAAATAGGGTCCAACTTGAGGGGTCTTTTCAGGGAATAACACTATACCTCGACGATTCGAGTCAGCCTATGTCCTATAACTTAACGCTACTGCTCCTAACTGCACTATAGCCTTTGTGCTTATTTATTGGGCATTACATACACGATACTGCTGATCTTAAGTCTGTATAACCCAAGCTTGATACGTTATCCATATCTTTAACCTTCTATTGATTTGCCTATTTAGGTGCCTAGGCTCGAATAATCTAGCCTTTTTGTCAAGATTTTGCTACTGCTTGAATGTAATGCACCTACAGGTACTGAACGTCGGCACCAAACCTTGACTTTTCATAGCTAAGCTAAGGTCGCCGCGAGTAGAAACAGTGCATCCACCAAAATCGTGCTTAGTACAGCTCCAGCAAAGGCCCACCAGTGAGTTTTTTGCGATCTAATTGCGATAGTACCGACGAGGATGAGTATGCTCAACAGACCTAATGCCCGGATAACGGCTATAGGATTCTCAATTTGTATTAAAGCGGCTTGGAGAACACCACCTACAGCTGCAGGTTCAACCTGCATAACCTTCTGCCAGTAAGGAATTAAATCAACCCAATAAAAGTAAAGATCGGTGATGGCAGTTCCTAACAAGGACCCAAGGTAAAAATAACTGCCAATCTTAAGGCGCTGCTGACTGATTAAAACAAGGACAATCGGTAATCCAATCGCTTCAACCGGTAAGTGGATATAGGGATTCTCTCTGAGCCAGCCCCAGTAAAGACTGCCAGCGAGCCATGTCCATGAGAAACCAATAGCTAGATCTCCCCAAAGCTTGAAGGTTTCCTGACGCAACGCATAGACCCCACCCAGGAGCCAAACCAAGGTGATTAGCAGGCTTAACCAAGGCTGAATACGTACAAGGGGAGCTTGAACAAAGACCGGAACACTGACTAAAAAGACAGCGGCTAAAAATGCGGGTAAACGATCAGCTTTATGCTGATCGGACGGTAGGGCTAAGTGCTCAGCGAGTTGGGGTTGAGATGAAGTTTCGGACAGCAATACTTCCTGATGAATTCAGTTGAATTCTGAGAGAGGTTAATTATTCTTAACATAACATGTTAAACAAGTCGCTCAGGAACCGTAGCCTCCTAAATAGCGACCTAGATAGTATTGCGGGATGTAAATATTTTGGGAGGACCCAGTTAAAAAGTTGCTGATAAAAGTTTTAGTCTGATCTATTCATGTCAGCAGTAAGGTAACGGATATTGGGTAGCTTTCTATTAAACTTCAGCTTTTTTTTGGGTTGGGCTCTGCTGAGATATCGGTCTCAGGCTGCTAAACGGCTGTCATTGGTACGGATGTTTGAAGTCTGATGCTGATTTTGTTGGTGGACTCTGTCAATATTTTGCACGATTGCGCATTGGTTAAGTCTGGAACTTTAGGTGCTGATTTGGCGAATCGGTAAAAGCTACTGAGGTCATCCGGATGTGGTTATAGATGGTTCGTGTCCTTTAGGAGCGGTCTTCGCCAGACCCAATTGATTTAGTTCGAGCTTTGGAGCATTGTTCATGTCTGTTTGCCAATCATTTGAGCTTTTGGCCCAAGCGCCTACGAGCCAAGCAGCACAAATTAATTTATTTCAAGCCATTGTGATTGGCATTGTTCAGGGACTAACGGAATTTTTACCTATTAGTAGTACCGCCCACGTCAAGATTGTGCCTGTAGCGCTAGGTTGGGGCGATCCCGGTGTGGCCTTTACCGCCGTGATTCAGCTGGGTAGTTTGGCGGCGATTTTGTGGTACTTCTGGGACGATTTAACCACGGTGACCCGAAATACCATTACTGCAGCGTTGGCAAAGCGCTATCAATCCTCAGAATTTCGGCTGGGGTTAGGCATTGTTTTGGGTTCAATTCCGATTGTGTTTTGCGGTCTGATTATTAAGGTGTTTTTTGAAACGCAGTATGAAACCTCTGTTATTCGAAGCACTCAGGCGATTGCCATCACATCTATTGTGATGGCGTTGCTGTTGGGAGTTGCTGAGAAAGTGGGTTCTCGTCAGCGTAATTTTGAAAAGCTGGATCTTTGGGATGGTATTGCTGTTGGCGTGGGTCAGGCATTAGCTCTCGTACCTGGAGTGTCTCGTTCTGGGTCTACACTGACAGCTGGTTTATTTTTGGGACTAGAGCGAGATACAGCGGCGCGATTTTCGTTTTTGCTGGGGACTCCGGCTATTTTGCTATCCGGTCTGGTGGAACTTAAGGGGTTGCTAGAGGAAATGTCCACAGTGGGCGATGCTAGTTTGATTCCTCTGATTGGTGGACTGATTGCAGCTGTGATTTCGTCGTATCTTGCGATCGCATGGCTGATCAAATTCCTAAGACGCCACAGCACTTGGATTTTTGTATGGTATCGCCTTGCCTTTGGCCTCGCCATTCTGATCGGATTAGCGACTAAGACTATTCAAAACGTTTAGGGCGATTTTGCCGTTAATCATTGCCACAAGAGGTAGTTTCCCTGAGTATTATGGATTAACTGTCTAGCCCAATGGTTTATGCGTAGTGCGTCTATCCAACCGGCTGTCATTACCAGTGTTCTGAGTGATTCCATTGCTGAAGACATTGGCTTTGAGCCCGGCGATTGCTTAGTGTCAATCAATGGTGAGCGTCCCCGTGACTTAATTGACTATCGATTTTTATGCTCAGATGAGTGGCTGACCCTAGAAGTACTGGATGCAGCTGGAGATGCCCACACCGTTGAGATTGAAAAAGATTTTGATGAAGATTTGGGGCTGGAATTTGAAAGTGCTCTATTTGATGGACTAATCCAATGCAATAACCGTTGTCCCTTTTGCTTTATTGACCAGCAGCCTCCCGGCAAACGAGATACCCTTTATCTCAAAGACGATGACTATCGCCTTAGCTTTCTCTACGGTAGCTATCTGACGCTGACCAATCTACCTGCCTCAGAATGGGAGCGGATTGCCCGTTTGCGTCTGTCGCCGCTGTATGTCTCTGTACATGCTACTGAGCCAGATGTACGGCAACGTCTGCTAAAAAATCCTCGGGCTGGTTTGCTGTTGGAGCAACTCAAATGGTTCCAAGATCATCGTTTACAGATCCACGCTCAAGTCGTTGTTTGTCCTGGTATTAACGATGGCCCTCATCTAGAGCGCACGCTGCGGGATTTAGCTCAATTCCACGCTGGTGAAGTCCCTACCGTCGCTTCAGCAGCCGTTGTTCCGGTTGGACTGACTCAGTTTCGTCCAGGTGAGGATGAGCTAGTGCCTGTGAACACCGCTAAAGCCAATGAGGTGATTGATCAGGTTATACAGCTACAGTCTGACTTCAAAGCAACATTGGGGTCAACATTTGCGTGGCTTGCCGATGAATGGTTTTTGATTGCACGGCAGGCACTACCGTTAGAGTCACACTATGAAACCTACCCTCAAATTGGTAATGGTGTAGGGTCTATTCGACTATTTCTCAAGCAGTTTGAGACAGCTGCTCAGGCTCTGCCAGAACGTATTTCCACCCCTAGACAATTAACCTGGGTGGTTGGTAATGCTGTTGAAAAAGCCTTTGAGCCTATTGTCGAGAGGCTCAATCAGGTACAGGGGCTAACAGTGACCATGGCGGCGTTAAATAGCGAATATTGGGGGCAGCAAATTACCGTTACTGGGTTGCTGACGGGTTACGATATCTTAGGAAAACTCAAGGAATGCAACCTAGGTGATGGA
Organism: Cyanobacteria bacterium P01_H01_bin.105; assembly: GCA_039178155.1. Lineage (GTDB taxonomy): Bacteria > Cyanobacteriota > Cyanobacteriia > Phormidesmidales > Phormidesmidaceae > Leptothoe. Next base: position 4,172 of record JBCDFI010000057.1, on the reverse strand, counting down.
GTACTGCTACCGTCTTTGATGTTGAAGCGAGGGCAAAATGCAAAACCTGAGGAGACGTATTTTCTTGACGATATGACCTTATCGGATCTTGCTCATCATCTTCAGTGCCCAGTTTGGCCAGTAGACGATATCACTGAGTTATTAGCGGCCTGCGTGACTTCAGATGCTAACTTTTCGCCCTGAGTTTACATCCAAATCTTGTCAGCTATCAGATCTTGAGTCTTAGAACATAGGTGCTGAATAAGAATTTTTAAAGGATGGAACGAGCCTGTAATGTTATAGCTTGCCGAGCTTTCTGGGCTGTTCTACAGGCTAGCTTGTGTACGAATTCACTAAAGTTATTAGCTACAAATTGACGCAAATACTATGGGATACATTCACCACTCGTTCTTGATCCGGATAGCGGTGCTGGGAGGGGCGCTTACTTTACTGCCTTTTCCTGTACTGGCGAAGGTGTTAACCGATGATCCAGTTAGTATTTCCCCAACCCTAATGACGGCTCAGTCATTACCTGATGAGACTGCACCGTTGTCGATGGACGTCTTGTCTTCTTTTGATGTGCTGGTCCCAGCTGCGATGGTCGACGTCGAATCACAATCCTTTGCAGCAGCGGCTGCTGTTCCTAGGAGGTCAATGCCGTCGGAGCTGAATCAGCTTTCTCAATTACCCAATTTGCCTGACGATGAGTCGGGCAATGAAGGTGATACTGATGCTTCTGATAACGGAGCTGCTCCCGAAGCACCCGTTGAGAACAGTGAAGATACTCCGATGCCACCAGCAGAGAGTGGGGAGATCGTCCCAGATACTGGACAGGCTGAATCTACTGCTGCTGATGATTTGTTGAAGGAAGACACGTTACCGCCCACAGAGTTGTTAGCGGATCCAAACCCACTCAGCGTTCCTACATTGGAGACAGAGGTCGTTCTTCAAGAGGGCGACGAGCGGACAATTGCTATCGAAGAAGCGATTGAGCTGGCCTACTTTAATAATCCAGATCTGCAGGCTGCTTTGCTGGAGCTAGAGCAGTCAGAAGCGACATTGGCCGAAGCCCGTGCTGCGTTCTCTCCGATAGTGACGACTTCGGCAGACGTAACGGCTCGAGAAACGGACGAGCAAACAACAATTTTTGGTTCTACGGGTGAGGATGGGATTGATACAACTTTTAACGCATCGGTCCAAGTTCAATATGATTTATTTACCTCAGGCCAGCGCATTGCGACGGTGCGGGCAGCTGAAGAACAGGTCCGTTTGAGTGAGCTTGAAGTCGATCGGCGTCGGGAAGAACTCAGGCTTGAAACCACCAACCTCTACTACGACTTACAAGAAAGTGGCGAACAGATTCGCATCAATCGCTCGTTTGTGGAGGAAGCTCAGCGCAATCAGCGCGATAACGAGTTACGCCGACAGGCTGGTGTAGGTACCCGATTTGATGTGTTGCGAGCCGATGTACAGCTGGCTAATGCTCAGCAAGATTTAATTCAGTCCCAAGCGCAACAACGTATTGCTCGTCGTAATTTAGCACGGCTGCTCAATTTGCCATCCACTATCAATGTCAATGCCACACCTGTGCCCGCCCCGGAAAATTGGGAAGATACCTATGAGCGCTGGGGTTTAACACTAGAGGATAGTATTCTACTGGCGTTTCAAGGCCGAGTAGAGTTAGAGCAGCAGCTAGCTCAACGGGAAATAAGTACTCAGCAGGCTCGGGCAGCTCGGGCAGCTAATAGGCCGCAAATAAGTTTGTTTGCTAATTATATCTGGAGCGACTTACTTGACGATTCGTCAGACGACTATAACTTTGGTGCTCAGTTTAATATGGTGTTAGCGGACGGTGGCGCGGCGAGGGCGAGGGCTCGTCAGCAAGAAGCGAATGCTGATATTGCTGAAGAACGGTTTGCTGAAACATTAGATCAAATCCGCTTTGACGTAGAGCAGTCCTACTTTACCTTGCGTTCTAACGAAGAAAACGTCAGGACAGCAAGAACGGCCATTACGCAAGCTACTACGGCTTTGGAATTAGCCAACTTACGGCTTGATGCCGGCGTCGGCACTCAGCTAGACGTACTGACGGCTCAGTCTGAGCTGACCCAAGCCGAGGGTAACTGGGTAAGTGCGGCTTTGGGCTATAACCGTGCCCTATCTTCATTACAGAGGGCTGTTAGCAATTTGCGTTCTACCTTTTAGGCGGCGATGCGCGCAGGTTGGACTCGCTAAACACCTATACTGGGAAGCTAACGTGCTGAGATTGAGAAGGCTCAGTGCTTGTGACTATCGATTTTTTACTAGCACATAGTTTTTCAATGACCTGGTCAGCGGTCATCAGCCGCTTTAAAACAACCTGACCAATAGGAATAGCTGTTTTTCCTTCAGGCATAACCTCAACCATGAGGACATCCTCTTCGGCATGGTATAGCCATAGTTTTTCAGTTGCTTCTTCGATATGGAGTTCTAACTTTTTTATGATTGGTTTGCGCTGCCATGCGACTTCATTCCACAGGCCGCCAAACTCCCATACTCTGCCAGTTGTCCATCCATCAGACAAGAAAAAATATTTCACAGATCCTGAGTAAGGTCAAAGGGTTAATGGCATTATCTCTGGTCCTGTTGTTTTTGACACGGGGTCTCTACAATCTTGATGCTTTCTTCTGGTTGAGGACTGAAATGATTGAATCTATGTTGATTTTTGTTCTGTCCGGAATTGGAGAGGAATGAGATGGACAGTTAGCTGGTAGATGCACCCTGATGTCTGACTCCTAGGCCCTTTTGGGCTTGGGAGTTTTTTTTGCCAATTTTTGGACAGGATGCTTCTCGGGCCAGGATAGAGCTAAGTCGATGCTTGTTCTGTCCGGAATTGGAGAGGAATGGGATGGACAGTTAGCTGGTAGATGCACCCTGATGTCTGACTCCTAGGCCCTTTTGGGCTTGGGAGTTTTTTTTGCCAATTTTTGGACAGGATGCTTCTCGGGCCAGGTTGGACAACTATTCTTGCTTGTATGTATGTTTCGCTCCATCTACTAAATAGAAAACAGGACATTAGAGCTAAGTCGATGCTTGTTCTGTCCGGAATTGGAGAGGAATGGGATGGACAGTTAGCTGGTAGATGCACCCTGATGTCTGACTCCTAGGCCCTTTTGGGCTTGGGAGTTTTTTCTTTTTGATAGTAGCTGTTGAGAATTTGCTGTGCGGAGCTTAGGCCTGTGATAGGCTTACCCCTTAAGTATGATTCTGTGTTTCTTGATCGTCAGGAACATCGAACTTTGTAAGCTCTGCTAGATGGCGATTAACTCAGTGCGGTTCATTCCATAACATCGGTCTTTTGAGCTGAAGAGGGGGGCTAATTAATGGCGAAGATGCGCGTAGGCTTATTATTTGGTGGTTGCTCAGGAGAGCATGAGGTATCTATTTGCTCAGCCCAGGCAATTGCTAGAGGATTGAGGCTGAAGAGTAATACTGAAAAATATGAAGTGGTGCCAGTGTATGTCCGTAAGGACGGTGTCTGGGTCATGGATGCCGAGGACGTACTGACATCGGGAAAACCATTGGCTGATGGTGGTGATGTATCGATAGCGGAACGTCTACCAACAGTCGCAGTGGAGACTGCTGATATTGATATTTGGTTTCCTATACTCCACGGGCCCAATGGGGAAGATGGCACTATCCAAGGCTTATTTGAGCTAATGCAAATACCCTATGTTGGCTGCGGTGTTTTGGCGTCGGCAGTCGGTATGGATAAGCTGGCGATGAAGTCTGCGTTTGCCCAGGTAGGGTTGCCTCAGGTGAAGTATGTGGAGGTATTGCGATCGCAAGTCTATTCCAACCCCTGTATTTTCCCAAAATTGTGTGACGAGATTGAAGCTGCCCTCGGGTATCCCTGTTTTGTAAAGCCCGCTAATCTTGGTTCGTCTGTTGGTATCGCTAAGGCAAAGGATCGTCAGGAGCTAGAGGCTGCACTCGATAGCGCCGCTAGTTACGACCGTCGCATTATTGTAGAAGCTGGTGTAGTTGCCCGTGAGGTGGAATGCGCTGTTTTGGGTAACGACCATCCAAAAGCTTCAGTTATTGGCGAAATTAGCTTTGATGCAGATTTCTATGATTATGAAACTAAGTACACGAGCGGTCAGGCTGACTTAGCTATTCCAGCTTCGCTGCCAAATAACATTGTGACAACCATT
>JBCDFI010000056.1:0-16375 GCA_039178155.1 Cyanobacteria bacterium P01_H01_bin.105 | reverse complement strand
TGGGGAAAACGGCCCTTCTTATTAAGAAAAATAAAGTGGTAATTTTACACAGACTGGCCTGTTTACGGAATGACCTGACCCATGTAATTGCCCCATAGCTGTGCGGCCTGAGCACTGCTGCCGTAGGTGGGTTCGTTATCGTCATTGCCAAGCCAGATGCCGCTGACGAGGTCAGCGCTGGGGACAAAGCCGACAAACCAGAGGTCAACGTTGTCATTGGTGGTGCCAGTTTTTCCGGCTTCGCCTAGACCTAGGTAAGCGCTGCGACCGGTGCCGCCGTTGACGGTGCCCCGCATGAGGGTGGTCATAGTACGCGCGGTATTGGGGGTCAACACATCGCGATTAATGTCAGGGCTATCGGTAGCAAAGTCGAAGATGACGCGGCAGGTGCTGCGATCTCGAGGATCTTCACACTCACTACTATCTAATATGCGCTGAATACCGTGGGGCCGATTCCAACTGCCGTTATTTGCGATCGCGCCTACCGCACCGGTCATTTCCAGTGGAGTCACCCCGCTTTGACCCAGCACCAGTCCGGGCACCGGGTCTAACTCCGACTCAATTCCCATGGTTTGAGCCAGGTTCACAATATTATCTAGACCGGCTTCACGGGCTATTCGCAGGGCAACTACGTTTTCTGACAGAGCAAAGCCGTCATACATATCAAGGGTGCCCCCACCTGAGCGACAGCCCTGGTAAAACTGGCCGCCCCAGTTTAAGTCGTTACAGCTAAAACCCGTACCTGCAGAAATATTTTGCTCCAGCGCACTAGCATAGGCAAAAATTTTGAAGGTGGAGCCAGGTTGCCTGACGGCTTGAGCCGCTCGATTAAACTGACTTTGACTGTAGTCGGCACCGCCTACCAGCGCCTGAATTTCCCCTGTAGATGCTTCCAGGGTGACCAAAGCTCCCTGGGAAAATCCATAACGGTCGCCCAGGTTAATAATGCCTGAGCGCATTGAGGTTTCGGCTTGATTTTGAATGGTTAAATCCAGACTCGTTTCCACATAGAAGTTACCTTCTCTAGCTAGGCTTACCCCTAATACCTGGTCCAGCTCGTCGAAAATATAGCTGTAAAAGTAAGGGGCACGAATGCTTTGCAGCTGTCTGCGCGCATCGGGGCTAATCTCGATGCGCGAGCGACGGGCTCGACGCCCTTCTTCTTGGCTAATCATGCCGAGCACGACCATACGCTCAATTACACGATTGCGATAGTCTAGAGCGTCATCGTAGCTCTGGACCGGGTTGAACGCATTGGGGGCAGGCAAAATGCCCACTAGGGTGGCGGATTCCTCAATATTGAGATCTTTGGCTGACTTGCCAAAGTAAAACTGGGCTGCATCTTCAAACCCGTAGAGGTTATTGCCTAGATAAACCCGGTTGAGATACAGCAACATGATTCGGTTCTTGCTGTAAAAGGTTTCTAGCTTGAAAGCGACAATCATTTCGCGAACTTTACGCATGGCGCTATCGTCGCTGCCCACGTACTCCCGGTAGATGTTTCGAGCCATCTGCTGGGTTAGGGTGCTTGCCCCTTCTCGAATGGTGCCGCTGCGTAGATTGGTTTTAGCCGCACGGGCAATACCCCAGGGATCGACGCCCAGGTGCCAGTAGTAACGCGAATCTTCAGAGGCCACCACAGCCTGGGGCAGATATTTGGAATATTCCCGCAGCTTGGTTTTCTCGATGTGGGCTTGGTTGGTAATCGGGTTGAGCAGAACCCGGTCACCGTTCTCATTGGCATAGACCGATACGGGACCCTGCACCGATTCAGGAATAGGGCGAATTGGGATTTTAGGCCATTCAATGGCGACTACCCAAAATGTGGTCAGCGCAACGCTGCCAGCAATGCCATAGAGGCCATAGCGAATGGTTTTGAGATACCACGGGGCCGGGTTTTGGAACCGTAGGGTAACGGCATCGCTAAGTTCATTGGGGCCTAGACTGAGGACGTCCCCATCTTGAAGCCTAAAGGTTTTGAGCCGTTTTTTACCGCAGTAGGTGCCGTTGGTCGATTTGTTGTCCTTAAGTACAAAGGGATTACCAGGCTGGTTGCGATCGCGAGTCAATGTCAGATGGGTTTGACTCACCAGAGGACTGCGCACCACAATATCGCAGTTTTTGGAGCTGCGGCCTAGCACATAGTGATCACCTACAAGATCATAGACCTGCCGCTGGTTATCGTAATCAACGACTAGCTTAGGTACCCGTGCTCCTGGCTTCAACGCTAATTTGTTGAAATCTACCCGAGCTACATTCTGAATCACCTGGGTCATCGTTCCCAGGATGGTTCTCGGAGGCGTCGTCGATGAATTACGGCGGGGCGGCTGAGTCATCCTTAGACGTAACGTGTTTAAAAATACGAACTTTTAAAATATGGGTTCACTATAACCCCTCAATCAATCACTGACCCCTGATCCAACCACTAGAGCTACAGTCGATACAATCAAGATTGCGGATGCAAACATCGATTGTTTCGCGGCTGCGAACGTCTAATTATTTTAGGTGCTTGATAAAAAGTAGAGTGACCTACATCAACTGCTATCTATAGACACATTCAGATATGGCCTTGATCTGGAACGTCCCTATAAATCTGGTCTAAGACCGTTTGTCTTCATGTTTTGCCGTTAGCAAAATTGCCAGTAACAGACAAATAATACCGACGTTGATCCAAATATCTGCCAGGTTAAACACTGGAAACCGAGTGATCGGAAATGCCTGGATAAAATCAACTACTTCACCCGCTTTGACCCGGTCAATACCGTTACCCAATGCCCCCGCTAAAATAAAGCCCCAACCTGCTCGCTCCCAACGATCTTCGATTCGCATCAGTAGACCATAGCCTGCAATCCCGATACTAACAATCACTGAGAGCCACGGCAGTATCCAACGACAGCCATCACCGCTACAGATACTCCAGGCCGCTCCACGATTAAGTACGTAAGTAAAATTCAATGCTCCTGGAATAATCGTGACAGATTCGCCCAAGTTAAAATTTTGGACAACCCAGTGTTTGGTTATCTGATCTAAAAGAAGTCCAATAAAAGCCACCACCCAAAACAGGCGATTGATTTGTTTTCTTCTTAATCTGGCCATGCTGTTATGACGGTGCTAATAGAACATAATCTGACGCATACCATAGGCAAGCACCGAAACTGCACATACCAAGATTAGCTGCCCTGGAATAGGTGCAATCGAGTATGTGAAAACGGCCTCCATTAGGGATGGTGCATTTTCACCCGTCCACTGTAATACATAGGCTAGAGGCAGATACACCAATCCCACCGCGTGAATTGTCATGAGGCCACCTAAACAGCTGAGAGCTAAGGTTTCCAGTTTAAGAGTTTCCCAAAAGGCAAGATGCCCACAGACCCATGCTGCTGGGATAAATCCGAGTAGATAACCAAAGCTGGGCTCTCGCAAATAGCTCACCCCACCGCCCTGAGTAAACACTTGCAAATCAAACGCCTGAAATAACAAGAGGCCTAGGCTGAGATACGCCACTTGTGACAGGGCCGCTGCATTTTGACCGCCTAAACAGCCAATCAGCAAGACGGCTCCTACCTGAAAACTGACTCCTAAGGAAAATACCTCTATGCCATTGGCCCAACTCCAAGGTCCAGTAGTGATAAAGACCTCTAACCAAGTTCCTCCAATGGTTAAAATCAGGCCGATTAACGCCCACAGCAACTCTGCCGTTGCAAACACCTATATATCCTCACGGTGACGGTGGCTTATTTTATCGTTTATGGTTCCAGTTCTTGAGGGTCATCTAGGAGCGTTCAACAAATGTCACCCCCCCAGAGTCTCAGAACGTTACTTTTTTTAATCTGACTGAAAGTAGATACCCAGGCAGGTTCTAGACTATTTACTTAACCTCTTCGATATGGCTTTCTTTTAAAAATTGATATGTTTCCCACTCATCGCCCCCGCCGGTTGCGCAGCCATCCTCAATTGCGCCGTATGGTTCGCGAAAATGTTGTCAATACCAGCGATTTTATCTATCCGCTGTTTGCCGTTCCTGGTGAGGGCATTGCTAACGAAGTCAAGTCTATGCCAGGTGTGTATCAGCTGTCGGTGGACAAGATTGTAGAGGAAGCCAAAGAGGTTTACGATCTCGGAATTCCATCCATTATTCTGTTTGGCATTCCCGACGGTAAAGACGACGATGCCACAGGTGCATGGCATGATTGCGGCATTGTACAAAAGGCAACGGAAGCTGTAAAAAATGCCGTTCCCGAACTGATCGTAACGGTAGACACCTGCCTTTGTGAGTACACTCCCCATGGCCACTGCGGCTATCTAGAAGTAGGTGACCTCACGGGCCGAGTACTTAACGATCCGACCCTGAAACTACTCAAGAAAACAGCCGTTTCCCAGGCTAATGCAGGGGCAGATATCATTGCACCGTCTGGTATGATGGATGGCTTTGTATCAGCTATTCGATCGGGTCTAGATGCAGCAGGCTTTGAAGATATTCCAGTTTTGTCCTATGCCGCCAAATACGCATCGTCCTACTATGGCCCGTTTCGAGATGTAGCAGAATCAGCGCCTCAGTTTGGTGATCGGCGCACTTATCAGATGGATCCGGCTAACGGTCAAGAAGCACTCAAGGAGATTGAACTAGATATTGCCGAAGGTGCTGACATGCTGATGGTGAAGCCAGCCCTTGCCTACATGGATATTATTTGGCGAGTCAAAGAAGCTAGCAATCTGCCCGTTGCTGCCTATAACGTTTCAGGCGAATATTCTATGGTCAAGGCGGCAGCTCTCAATGGCTGGGTAGATGAAGAGAAGCTGGTGATGGAAACTATGATGAGCTTCAAGCGCTCAGGAGCGGATTTGATTCTGTCTTATCATGCTAAAGATGTCGCTCGCTGGTTAAAAAATCAATAAGACAACTCGCACGCACAAAAACTGTCTAGGATGACAAAAACTCTTGAGAGAGTAACAATAATTAACGAGCATCTCGAGCGAGGTGTTCGTTTTTTATTGCCTTAGCCCATCTACCTGTTCTAGCCCTTGAGCACCTCTTCAGACGCGATCTTCCAATCCTATGACACCAATGGTCATGACGCCAATGGCCGAAATAATGCCAATGGTCACGATAACAGTAGCCATGGACATACCCACAGTGAAGCATCGCTGAAGCGCATTGTTAACCGCCTATCCCGTATTGAAGGTCATGTGCGTGGCATCAAAACCATGGTCAACGAGGGCAGACCTTGCCCAGATGTACTTGTTCAGGTTGCTGCGGTTCGAGGAGCCCTTGACCGAGTGGCCCGACTGATTTTAGACGAACATCTGAGTGAATGTATTAGTCGAGCTGTCACTGACGGCAATATTGAAGCTGAGCTAACTGAGCTAAAAGCTGCCCTTGACCGTTTTTTTGATTAGAAAAGGTTGATATTGGTTCAGCTATGGAGCTAACTAGACCAGGGTGTAGCTGCAATTTGTAATTGAAAATTTTAGAATTCTCTAGCTAAAGTTTCGAAAGATTTCGAAATGATACAAAAATGATGTCTGCGTATTTGAGGGTGAATCTCTCATGGAGAGCAGGTTATGGCGCATGTAACTGTCTGAATGCTGTGATTGTCTTCCCGCTCACGTAAAAAAATGTAATGTAATGACTCATCAAAACGGTCTACGGTAGCAACTATGGCGATGTCCCTACTTTATTAAAGTGGCCTTTGGTTAGACATCTATTAGGTCTAATAGCGAGCCTAGTAGTGGGTCCATATCACTTGCCCTGTCGCCCTACGTGTGTGGCGGACAATATTAAATTCATTTAACGTCGAGAGATTTAGTATGAGCAGCAATTTAGCCGAGAAGCTCAAAAAGGGTACGCAGAAAGCGCATACGATGGCCGAAAATGTGGGTTTTGTGCGTTGTTTTTTACGTGGCGTTGTTGAGAAGAAGTCTTACCGTAAGCTGGTGGCAAACTTCTACTATGTGTACGCTGCCATGGAAGAGGAGCTAGAGCGTCACAAGAATCATCCTGTAGTTTCGTCGGTCTACTATCCTGAGTTGTATCGTAAAGAAACTCTGGAGATTGACCTAGCCTATTACTATGGGCCAAGTTGGCAGGATAAGATTGCCATCTCTAAATCTGGTCAAGCTTATGTTGATCGGATTCGTGAAATTTCTGATAAGTCGCCTGAACTCTTGATAGGCCATTCTTATACCCGCTACTTGGGTGATTTGTCGGGTGGTCAGATTCTTAAAAATATTGCCCAGCGAGCAATGAATCTGGCAGATGATGAAGGAGTAGCTTTCTACGAGTTCCCCACTATTCCTGATGAGGGTGAATTTAAGAATAAGTATCGCAGCACAATTGATGCAGCTCCCATTGATGAGGCTATGGCTGATCGTATTGTGGAAGAGGCTAACGATGCTTTTAGGATCAATATGGAGCTGTTCCAGGAGCTTGAAGGTAACTTAGTTAAAGCGATTGGTCAGATGCTGTTTAACAGCCTTACCCGTGGTCGTCGTCGTGGCAGCACTGAACTGGTTACAGCCGAGTAAGGGGTTTTGGCAATTGGGCCACCTTAATATCCTGGCAATATAATTGTGAAAAAGGGACGTCTTCCATCGGAATACGCCCCTTTTTTGGATCTAAATGAGTATAGTGACTGACGTGGGAGCTGCTATTTCAGTGCGCACAAGTGCCTTCGGCATTTGTTTGCTGTAGGTTCCTATGGACAAGGCTAAATTTTCTAGTAATGGGTAGGCTCCTTTCGATTCATAATTTGGGCTGTTTTTTATGAATAGCCAGGTTGGCAGTACGCAGTTTTATATTGAGTGCCGAAAAATACTTGATAAGTTGGCTTTTTCTGCTATTTTTTGGTGAGGTGTGGCAAGCTAAGTTTTGTTCATGTCTAAGACCGTGTTTTTCTGACTAGAAAGCTTCAAGATTCTGATTAAATGTGGTCTTACCACAGTGTGCTTGGAGTCAACATCGCTCTGACGCACGGGGGCAACGCTTAAATTAAGGAGTAAACGAGTGGGTTTTGCCGTTAGGGCTGATCAAAGTAAAGGTAATAGCGTTGAGAGCTCTCGAAAGCGAAACCTGGTACTACTACATCCCGTCAAGAAAAGTTCGTCTTCTGTTCCTAGGGAGCTTTTTGAAGCGCCCGTTCAGGCTGTACCTGCTCCTGCTGAAGTCAGCCAGCTGCCTGCGAGTCCTCGGTTACCTCTTGGCCTGAAGTTATTAGTGGGTGTGCAGCAAGGATCTACCGTGATAACGGGTGGTTTGGTTGCTACGGCGTTGGTTGTCTATAGTTGGACGGTTTATCTAGATAAAACCGTTGCCCGCTCATTTCATCAGTTGGAGACGCTCAAGGCTTCAATACAGCAGGTCACCACTGTTAATGCAACGCTGAAAAATAGTATGGCAGAGCAGGCAGAATCTCCTGCTTCTGGGTTTAAACCCTTTGATCCAGAGCGTGTTATCTTCGTGGCACCTGCTCCGGCGCGTCCATCCGTTGAGCTTTCCGTGGAGCCTGAGGTTCAAGCTCCCATGCCCCATCCGCTGGGTTACTAGGTTGGCTGGTTTTTCGACGTGAGCAGCGTTCCCTGCTTATTTTGCCTACCTGTTATTTATGGTTACGCAGCCATCTAGCTCAGAACATCGTCAGTTTGGTCGTCGCCCTCGCCACCTATCTTCACCTCGGTTTCGTCTGGTGACGGTTTGGGCCGGTATGGTCCTGATTATGCTGGGACTCAGTGCTCGTCTTGTCCGTTTGCAGCTAGTGATGGGGGAGCAGCTACAAGCTCAAGCCCAGCAACAGCGACAGAATTTTCCACAGGTACCTCGGGCTTCACGACGACCGATCATTGATCGCCAGGGGAATGTGCTGGCGGTAGATCGAGTGGTGTATACAATCTATGCCCACCCTATGTTGTTTAGTCGCTCCCGTGAGGATATGGCTGGCACTCTGGGGAACCTATTAAATCAGCCCCAAGGTAGTTTGTTGCAGCGTTTTCAAGAGCAAGAAACTGGCATTCAAGTGGCGGTGGATGTATCTGAAGAGCTGACGGAGCGTATTCGTGATTTGCGGCTAGATGGTTTGGATCTATTGCCTAGTCAGCAACGGTTTTATCCACAGCAGTCACTGATGTCTCAGCTAGTGGGCTATATCAATTTGGAAGGACAGCCCCAGGCTGGTTTGGAGTATGCATTGCAGCAGCAGTTGCTGTACGAGCTGGATAATACTCCATTGCCTCACACGCCTCAGCAGTTGCCCAATCGTGATGGGCTCAGGCTACAACTGACGGTAGATAGTCGATTACAGCGGATTGCTCAGCGAAATTTGGAAGCGACAGTTCGTCAGTTTGGGGCCAAGCGAGGGGCATTGATCGTGATGGATAGTCATAATGGGGCTATTTTGTCCTTAGCGGTTGCACCTACCTATGATCCCAATCGTTATTATGAGGCTGACGTTGAACAATTTAAGAATTGGGTAGTTAGCGATCTATATGAGCCCGGTTCGACGTTTAAGCCGATTAATGTTGCGATCGCACTCGAAGAAGGTCTGATTGCCCCCGATGATTTTATCTATGATGAAGGCCGCCTACAGTACGACCAGTGGACCATTCAAAACGTTGACTACAACCAAGTGGGTGGACGGGGAGCCATTACTATTACGGATATCTTGCGCCACTCTAGCAATGTGGGCATGGTCCACATTATGGAGCAGCTAAAACGCTCTGATTATTACAGTTGGTTAGAAAAATTGGGATTGGGAAAGCCCACTGGTATTGAGCTGCCTGCGGAAGCGACGGCCCAACTCAAGAGTCGTTCCCAATTTACAAACAGTGCGGTAGAAGCGGCGACTACGGCGTTTGGGCAGGGGTTTTCCCTCAGCCCAATTCAGCAGGCACAGCTCCACTCGGCCCTCGCCAACGGTGGCAAACTAGTCACCCCTCACATAGTGCGAGGCTTGGTAGACCAGGAGGGAAATCCGACGTGGGAGCCCGTGCGCCCCGCTGCCACCTCTGTGTTTTCCCAAGAGACGACCGAGGCCGTACTCGGCATGATGGAAGCCGTGGTGGAATCGGGATCTGGTAAAACTGCCCGCATACCGAACTACCGGATGGGAGGTAAAACGGGGACCGCCCAAAAAGCCAATCAGTACGGTGAATATGGCGATGGCCGGATTGTTAGCTTTGTCGGTATTTTGCCAGTTGAGAACCCACGCTACGTAGTGCTGGCTGTGATCGATGAACCCTTGGGAGAAAATGCCTATGGCTCAACGGTGGCGGCTCCACTAGTTAAGTCGGTTGTTGAGTCTCTAGTGGTGATGGCTGGTGTGCCTCCATCGAGACCTGCGGAGTAAAGATAACCCGCTCTAGCTCTGCGACAGCCCGTTCTAGATCGTCGTTAATAATGCGGATATCAAACTCGTTGGCAGCATCGATTTCAACCTGAGCGCGGGCAAGACGTTTTGCGATCGCATCCTCTGAGTCTTGACCACGCTGACGAATCCGAGTTTCTAACTCTTTAATGTTGGGTGGTAATACAAAAATTTGCTGTGCTTCTGGCAGTGTATTACGTACCTGACGGGCTCCTGCCAGCTCAATTTCTAGAATCACCACATCACCACGAGCAATCATGGCATCTAACGGTTGGCGTGGTGTGCCATAGAAATTACCTGCAAATTCAGCCCATTCCAGTAGCTGTTTCTGGCTCACCATGGTCTCAAACTCAGACCGGGACACAAAGTAATAGTGTTTACCATGCTCTTCGCCCAGACGAGGTGAACGAGTTGTCGCTGAAATTGAAAGCTGAATATCTGGATGGTGCTCCAGTAGTTGACGTAGTAAGGTGCCTTTGCCTACACCGCTAGGGCCCGTAAAGACAATCAGTTTCCCTGAGGTTGGAGAGATTGTAACGGTTTCTGAATTAAGGGGCACTGAGATTGAAGGCATGGCTAACAGAGAAAACTATGGCAATTTTACAGGCCTACTCCTCTGGTAGATCAAACAGTACGGTCGTCATGTAGCGCTCGGCCCAGACTGGGTCAAAGGCTTTTTCTAAAATGCGACGAGTTTTGTCATTTTGCTGTTGTTGGGTGCAGTAGTTACGCTGGCCTGCCATAATTTCAGCTCGCTTTTGAGGCGTAGAAGGTGTCTCTGTTGCCTGCTGGCAGTGCAATGACAGGTAATGAAGCACCTGATTTAGAAAGCGGTGATTTTCCTGGGGACCAATGGGTTTTACAAAACAGCAGTAGTCTGAAAAGATATGCCCCCAGCTGGGTAACTCCCTAGGATTGCTGTAGCCGTTAGTCCCCAGACCGTCTAATCTGCGGTTATAGGCTGGCGGTAAGCCGTTAGGGCTCGTGGGTGATAGGTCAACAACGGCAGCGCTAATCTGGCCGCGACCGCTAACAATATCGCAGCCAAACATCGGCAGTGCATAATCTGGCCGTGGAAACATCACGCAGTGAAGAATATCTAAGTTGGGACCTACCTGTGCTAGCTCTAGATGAAGCTTACGAAACTCTGGAGTTTGATAGCAAACATTTTCGATAACCAGTCGTTCACCTTCTAGACGGCTTTCTACGTATCCTAGGTCGCTAGGCAGATGATACGACGATAGGGTCAAATATCGCTGCCAGGTCGCTTCAATAATGTCGGCCAGTTCACAGATGACAGAGTGCTGATGCTGGCGGATGGAAGACTTTACCGTAATCGACATAGATGAGCGTTCAGTTCACCTTACAAATATCCTGGACTGCACCCTTAGAAAAAACGGCATCGTCGCAGGGTTAGCAATGCTTTTTGAGAATACTTCAAGTTTACAGCAGTGCTTAGGTTTCAGGCAGGATCAACCAACTATGATCCAATTCGTCACCTTCATTCCTGATTTTGGCTTTTTTTTAAGGAAAAGATGGATACTTATGTGTTTTGTCTATTAGGGCAGAACCCAGGTCATATCAGTAGGCTGCTGGCCGGACACCGTTTGACCTAGCCTCCACTTTTGTTGCCCCACTCCACACATCACACCCTTTTTCTGCGCTATGGTGGCCACACAACTCAGATCTCGCCAAGTATTGGGGCTAAATCAACGTCAGTATGAAGGTCTTAAAACGGCACTCCAGCTCAATCTCAGACGGCAGCTTTTGATTGCTGTCTGTGATAGCGATACGCTACAGGCTCAGCTGGTTTCCAGACTACAGTCAGATTTAGCCGTCTCGGATCGGACCTTAGATGATTTTGGGGCTGTCCCTCTAGCACAGCTTACGTTTGATCCTCGTCAGCCTGATTTGGTTTTGCAGCTGGTGCATTGGCTCAAAGATGCGCCCAAGCCAACTCCCCATTTACAAGTTATCGGACTGGATGGGATGACCCATCAGTCAATGCGATCGCAAAATTATTTTCTGCGTTCTCTCGAAAGCATTCACTCTCTACTGCCCCACCTTGAAAGTAGCCTGGTACTGTGGCTCTCGTGGCCCTGGTACCGTACGTTGCAACAGTCTGCCCCTGAGTTTTGGCAATGGCGGAGCGGTGTCTTTACCTTTGTTGGTGAGCCTGTTTCTAGCGCTGTCAATACGGCAACCGCCCTCCCAGCAGAGGATGGTCTCTATGGCGGAGTGCCTGCTGCTCAAAACGCCGATATCTGGCAAATTCTCAGTGAAGATCTAGCTCAGCTTGACCAAACATCAGAAACAGCAGGTACTGTTAGCCCTGCAGAAATGAGGGAGCGAGAGACGAGAGAGCAAGAGACGGAGGCGATAGAAACTGAGGTGCCGATCAAGACTGACCCCATCGATCGGCACCAGCCAGTGACTGTGGATGTCACAACTCTAGAAAATCCCTTGCAAACCTTAGCTCAGCTTGAATCACAGGGTGCGACTCCAGCAGAAATTACCCAGGCTTACCGAGCCCTTGGCAATCATTATCGCGATCGCATTGAAGCTGGGGAAATGACCCCTAATTTAATAACAGCCGCCATCGAAACGTTTGATCTATATTTGCACTGGCTGCCAACAGACGATGCTCAACGAGCAGCTGGCTTAAACGATCTCGGTACTCTCCACTGGCTGAAAGCTCAGCACCAAAGCGAGCGTTCGATGCTGATTGAGGGCATGAACCGTAGCGCTGAGCTATACAAACAAGGGCTGAGCGTCGAGGCCGACAGCGAAACCACCGGACGTTTGTACAGTAATTTAGGGGCTGTGTATAGCGCTTTGGCTAACTATGACAACTCAGTCCCCTATCTGCAAGAAGCTGTCAGTGCGTATCGTCAGGCTCTGCCATTTTGCTCTATAGACACCAATCCTGCAGATTACGGCACCTTGCAAAATAGTCTGGGGTCGGTGTACTGGAAACTGGCTTACTACGAGCAGCCTAAAACCCATCTGCACAGCGCCATTGCTGCTTATAGTGAGGCCCTGAAATGCCATCAGTCTGAAACATCCCCATTAGACTATGCAGCGGTCCAAAATAATTTAGGCATAGCCTATTGGAGTCTGTCGCGTCATGAACGGCCTATCTTTTTACTCAAACGCGCTGTTGCTGCCTATCGTGATGCCCTAAATTACCGCACGCCTACCACTGAGCCTGCCGCCTGCGCTAGCACCTATAACAATTTAGGTACGGCTTTTTGGGAATTAGCCAATCACCCTGATGCGCCAGCCGATCCCGAGGGGCGCTATCAGCAAAATGCGATTATTGCCTATGAGGCGGCGTTAAAAGCTTCAGAGTTAGCTCCATCCGGCCTGGATTTGGCCTCGATTCGTCATTGTTTGGGGAGCATCTACGACAAGCTAGCTCGCACAGCTGACAACCAATATGTCATTGTCGGCAACTTAGAACGAGCCTTGGTTCATTACGTTGCGGCGATTAAACAGACTCCCAAAACAGCAGCTACCTATGAGCCTATTTTTAAGGCCTTGGTGCGTAATGTTTCTACCCACTATGAGCTACTCGGGCTAGAAGGACAGCAGCAGGCACTGCATCAGCTACCTGCTGAGATTTTACCTGAGGTAATGCTGAAGCTCTAGGTTGGCAATCAATGGCAATCAACCATAGGTCAGATAAGGGAACAGACTTAATGAAATGCCGCAGGTTAACTCTTAGTACCGGCCAATTCGGGTACGTTTTTGGCTAAGACCGCCTTAAGCTCCTGACTGAGATCGTTATCACTGCGATGGGCTTCCCAGGGGCCACTCTGTTTAGCATTGACTTGCCACTGACCATTGATATGATCGCCATCTTCCGACACTGTGCCGGTATATCGAACGATATAGCTAGGATTTTTAAAGTACTTTTTGGTAAAGGTGATATGCCGTCCGGTAATCTGTCCTTGGAGTTGAGCTTCACCTAGGGAACCATCGTCCACAATGCGCCCACTCAGGCTATTGTGTGCTTGAACAAAGGTGGCTTCAAACCGGGTTGGGGAATTTGCTTGCCAGTAGGAGCCTAGCCAGGGACCTGTTAATTCAGCCATCGCATATGTCCTTTTGCGGTACCACTATTTACGATTCTGATGCAACTGACTTGATTTTGCAGGAACTGTAACAACACAGTTCTAGCAATGAAAATTGAAGAAAATCTCAATTTTGATGGATACGGAACGATGGTCGGTTTCACTAAGCTTGGGTTACTTGCTGTCTGATTTGTGGCTTTTGCTATGGTGCTGTTTCTTATCTTTGCTTTGGTGGTTGCA
Organism: Cyanobacteria bacterium P01_H01_bin.105; assembly: GCA_039178155.1. GTDB lineage: Bacteria > Cyanobacteriota > Cyanobacteriia > Phormidesmidales > Phormidesmidaceae > Leptothoe. The sequence goes on along the minus strand of JBCDFI010000056.1, from coordinate 2,703 downwards.
TTTTTTGCGATCGCATTCGCCCTTCAAAACGACCAGCTCATCAATATCACCTTTTTTATCTGGAATTTAGAGCAGCAGCACTTGGCCTCTGTGTTGCTACTTGCATCGGGGTTAGGCGTTCTCTTTGGGTTGCTTGTCACTATACCGGCATTTCTCAAACGAGAGTGGCGTATTTCCCGTGGCAAGAAGCAAGCCCATAGTCTAGAAGACCAGCTGTTGGTCAAACAGCAAGAAATCAATAGCCAAACCCGTAAAGCTGCCACCCTACGTCACAGCTACCAGACTCTGCTACAGTCCCTAGATTTGTTAGACAACACGACTGGGTTAGTCAGCGATGCGGCTGTCTCACGGACGACGCGTGCCCTACTTCACAAGATGAAAGTGCAGCCTTTAAACGAACAGTTTCACTCTGTAGGTCTGCTATTGATTCACCCGCAGCGTCAGCAGCCAGATTCTGCCGATTTAAAGAAAGATCAGCTACTATGGTCAGCCATTGCCCAGGCGCTACAACAAAACCTGACTGTAGATGCTTGGTTATTTAGTAATAATCAAGGGCAATTTACCTGCAGTCTTACAGGTTTAGATGTCAAAGCTGTTAACAAGTATGCCGAAGCCGTTAGGTCAGCCCTAGGCGATCAACCCTTAACGCTCAAGGACGGTACGCGGACTACTATCGATGTCAATATTGGCGGTGCTGTGGCCGATACAGAGCACCCTACCGAAAGCGAACAATTACTCATCAGTAAAGCAGAAGAGGCATTGGCATTGGCTACTAAACGAGGCCGTAATCGACTGAAAGTCTGTTGGGTTACAGACTGAGCCCAACAAGGTCATGAAATCTAAATTTTTAGGGAATATTTCATAACTCTTAATCCTTTTTGTATGCTTTGGCTCTCAATGGTTATAGGTATAGTTACTCAATGGTACTAATCTCTTCAAGACGTATTCTCTGACACAAAATCTTGAGCCCAGTACCGTTGGTGCCTAAGATAAAGCTAATGACTGAGTTGAAGAAAGTCTAAAGAAGCAGGAGATACGTCCATGGCAGAGCGCCCAATTATCCTAGGTATTGTTGGAGACAGTGCCGCTGGTAAAACCACACTGACTCGCGGCATCGCCCAAGTCCTCGGTGAGCATGAGGTAACAACCATCTGCACCGATGACTACCACCGTTATGACCGCAAACAGCGTAAGGAGATGGGAATCTCTGCCCTCCACCCCGATTGCAACTATGTTGACATTATTGAGCAGCATCTAGCGCTGCTGCGTCAGGGGCAGGCTATTCTTAAGCCAATTTATAATCACACCTCGGGTGAGTTTGATGCTCCTGAGTATATTGAACCCAAGAAATTTGTCATCGTTGAAGGGTTGCTGGGCTATTCCAGTAAGATTGCTCGCGACGCCTATGACGTCAAGGTTTATCTCGCCCCGCCCGAAGATCTACGAACCAAGTGGAAAATTAAGCGTGATACTCGCAAACGTGGCTATGACGAAGCTGCTGTATTAGCCGCACTAGCCCAGCGTGAGCCTGACTCTGAAGCATTTATTCGACCCCAGAGAAAGTGGGCTGATGTTATCGTTACCTTCTACCCTCCCGATGCACCTGAGGAAGAGGCTAATGATTTACTGCTCAATGTAAATCTGGTGCTACGGCCTACGATTCCTCATCCCGACTTTACCGACATCCTAGACAGCGATCTGGGTAAAGCTATTCGTCTAGGCTTAGAACGCGATATGGGCAAGCCTGTGGATGTACTGTCTATCGACGGTCATGCCACCCCTAATCAGGTTCAAAGTCTAGAGCGTATTCTGTGTAGTGAGGTGCCCTATCTTGGTCAGTTCTGCAGCCTAGAAGGTAATCAGGAAGTGGGCAAGCTGGTTGGTACCACGGGTGAAACTCTTCAAAGTTATCCTCTGGCTCTGACTCAGCTGTTGATTACTTACCACATGCTGAAAGCCATGAACACGACTGGAAAAGTCAAACTATCTGTATAGACCATACAGGTTTTCTAAATAGAGCCCTCTGGCTCTCATGGACGTCCTCCAGATCAATATCTGGAGGACGTTTGTTTTGGGGTTAACTGTACAGGTGTACCCAACTAACGGACGTGTGATGGCAAGGTACAAAAAAGTGGCATCATCTGACCAACAACAGGCGTAGGGTCTGAGCCTATGTGCCACAATTACCGTGCCTGTAGATTGTCAGCCTGACCCTTTAAATATCAATAGCCATCAGCCTCCAAGCTGTTTTACCATGTTTGGTTTTTTTCAAGTCACACCCATCCATCAGTTTGCATCCTACGCCCATTGGCGTCATCGATTTATGCAACGACGGTTGCGGTTGGGGATTTTGTTTGGCCTCCTTTATTTCGTCACATTTTTACCCTTAGATATCCTTAAGTATCTGACTGATGGCCACGATCCCTATGTGCTGTTGTGGATTTTGACTAATCTGATTCGGATGGCCCTGTTGCTGTTCTGTTTGTGGTTGATCCGCAAAAATATTTACCAACCTCGCCGAATAGTTGGTGTTTTTTTGCTAGCTTCCTGGTCCATTAGTCTATTGCACCGGCTCCATGAAACGTATACGGGGTTAGCCACCAATACCTCTATTGCCGAGCCTGATTTGTTTAGCTGGGCACTCTCCTTTATTACCCAGGCGACTCTGATTCCAGTCAGTTGGCCCCTCCATCTCATCTCTCA
>JBCDFI010000055.1:0-16523 GCA_039178155.1 Cyanobacteria bacterium P01_H01_bin.105 | reverse complement strand
TTTACATGCCATTTCCAATCTCTTAAATGCGCAGTTACTTTCTCGGCAGGTAATGGCCAGATAAAATGCACATGCTCTGGGAAAATAGCTGCAGCAACAATTTTGAAAGGCGCTTCGATTTTAGCTTAACGGACGACTTGGCGAAAAAGACTAATATTACAAGGCTGCTTAAATAATTGGATGTATTGACAGATAACCCAGGTAAAGAAGACAGTACCGCCAGGAATACAGACTTGGCGATAGTTGGACAACAGCATATTATAGGGTGCCCAGTTAAAGTTTATAAGTTATGTTGAACACACATAGGCATTGTCAAGCAGTCATAGTTATCCATCAGTTCTCGCCCAACCTACAACTCTGTTGCTTAATTTTTCAGCGTGGCATACTGCATTCTCATCTAATCTAGTCTGGACAATAATAATCTCTTCTATTCTGGCAAATCCTTTTGTTTCCGAGTAAGTCTAATTAGCCTGACTTACTTAGAAAAGTCTACGAGCAAAAATTGCTTAAATATTTGTAATAACTATCTCAAAAGTTATCAATATAAAACAGGACGGGAATAATAGCTTGTTTGAGAAGCCGAGAAAGCATCCAAAAAAGAGGTGACAAATAATACATGTGGAAGGTGAACTCTGGAAATGGTCAGTGCATTAAGCTACTGCTCGCCACCATCACCATGGGGCACTGTCTAGTTTTGTGTAAAGGCCATGTCAAAGCCTTCAGCTCTTCTATCGCTACGTCTCTGCATTCGACGCAATCACAATCGACACAGCATACTCTTCGTCAATTATCCGTTGATCACGGTTTATCTTCAAGCCATGTTCAGGATGTTACACAAGATCAGAATGGTTTTCTCTGGATTGCTACATCTAACGGCTTGAATCGTTACGATGGCTACAGTTTCGAAACGTTTACCCACCAGACCAATGATTCAAGTAGTCTGGGGAGTAATAAAATTAAGAGCTTGCTCATTGCCCGAGATGGAACACTATGGGCAGGTGGCCTTGAACTCAATAAGTTTGATGCCGCTACCCAGACATTTGTACGATTTGCAGTCTCAGATGATCAAGCAATCTGGAGTATCTATGAAGATCATCAAGGCTTGCTATGGTTCAGTGGACCATGTTTAGGACTACGTGCATTTGATCCACAAACAAACAAACTTGTACATCATTTCTTGCATGATCCAGCCAGCCCCAGCACAATTCCTAGCAATGACATACATGCGATCGCTGAAGATTCCCAAGGAAACCTTTGGCTGGGAACGGAGGCAGGCATTACGATGTTCTCTCCAGAAGCACAAACGTTTATTCAATATGCGTTACCGCCTGACTTAACTGATTTGTCGCAGCATCAAATTCGGGATTTAGATGTGACATCAAATGGGCAAGTGTGGGCTGCCACCTCATCAGGAGTGATTGTATTCGATCCTGATGAGGCGGTCTGGCAACACTATCAGCACCTACCGGGGCAGCCTCAGTCTTTAGCAACCAACGACATTTGGTCAATCTATCAAGATTCTCAGAACAATATTTGGATCGGAACAGGTAAGCAAGGGTTAGAAAGATTTATGCCAGAAACTCAAACCTTTGAGCATTTTCCGGCTAAAGCAGAAACCCCCAATAGCATTCCACTAGGTTCCATCGTGAATATCCATGAAGACGACAGTGGTGCGCTATGGCTAAGTATCCCCAAATTCGGCATTAGCCGGTTCAAGCCTGATGGCAGTCGATTTCGACTTTATCGCCACAACAAGCAGTATGAGGACAGTTTAGGATTTGATAATTTACAAGATTTGCATGAGGCCTCTGATGGTAACATCTGGCTTGCTACGGATGGTGGAGGTCTTGACCGCTTTAATCCTGAGACAGAGGTTTTTGTTCACTATCGACACGATCCTGAGAATCCTAATAGTCTCAGTAGTGATGCTGTTATCGCGATCGATGAAGATTCTCAAGGCAACTTCTGGATAGGAACTTGGGCTGGTGGGCTCAATCAGTTCAATGTCCAAACCCAGAATTTCAAACACTATCGCCATAATCCAGATCAACCGAACGGACTAGCTAGCGATAATATAACTCGCGTCTTTATTGATGACCAAGACCACATCTGGTTAAGCACTTGGGGAAAAGGCGTTCAGAAGTTTAATCCAGATACCCAAGCCTACGTTTCTTTCTCTTCAAAGCTTTCCAGCGCAGGTATAAAAATTGCCAATCGATATGTCAACGATATTCATCAAAGCTCTGATGGCAGTATGTGGTTGGGGGGGCATGATGGTCTTGAAAAGATTAACCCTGCTACGGGAGAAGTCCAGCAGTTTGAAATTAACCGTCACAATGACATATTTGATATCTACGAAGACAGCCAAGGACTGTTGTGGTTAGCCACTGCTGACGGCCTAGTCCGTTTTAACTCAGAAGCGGAAACCTTCACGACATATGGCCTTGAGGACGGGCTTCCCGATCTTCATATTCATAGCATCGAAAGAGATAATTTTAACCACCTATGGCTAGGGACTCGATACGGATTGAGTCAAGTTGATCCACAGACAGAAGTTGTCGAGACTTACGATCTTCACGATGGTTTACAAGGAGCCGAGTTCAGTTTATTTAGCCATCTAAATGCTCGCGATGGCACCCTATACTTCGGTGGACCCTATGGATTAAATGCATTTCGCCCAGATACCTGGAGACAGAATACTCATATTCCTAACGTGATCATTCATGGTTTTGAGTTGGATCAAAAACCTGTGACCATTGGTGAAGATGCACCGCTTTCTGCCGATATTACTCAACTTGAAGAGATTCAATTATTGCCGCAGTATCGCGACATCACGTTTGAATTTACGGCTCTAGACTTTACAGTGCCTGAGCACAACCGATATCGATATCGCCTCATTGGCTTAGAAAAAGATTGGACAGAAGTAGATAGCACCCAGCGACGGGCTCGCTATACTAATTTATCTCCTGGTAGCTACACTTTTTGGGTTCAAGGGTCAAATGATGACGGAATTTGGAATAAAGAAGGCGACCAGATCAAGTTGGTGATTTTGCCCTCCTGGTGGCAAGCTTGGTGGTTTCGGGCTTTGGGTGGGATAGTCACTCTGGCAAGCCTTCAAGGCATTATTTATTTACGTCTACGAGCAACCCGACAGCGACAACAAGAATTAGAAAATATTGTTCAAGACAAAACAAAAGCCCTCGCCAAAGCTCACTCAGAAGTTTTAGAACTCAATACAGATCTTGAATTTCGGGTTGAGAAAAGAACTGAACAACTTCAGGCTGAAATCACTGAACGAAGGCAGGTACAGGACAAATTGCTCCACATGGCGCTGCATGATTCGTTGACCCAATTGCCTAATCGAGCCTGGTTAATGGATGCACTACAAGATGCCCTAGAAAAATGCACTACAAACAATACAGACAAGTTTTCACTTTTGTTTTTAGATGGCGATCGCTTCAAAACAATCAATGACTCGCTAGGACATCTTGTAGGAGATCAGCTTCTAGTCGCAGTTGCCCAGCGTTTACGTCAGACTGTCCCCTCGAAATATCCTATCGCCAGATTGGGGGGAGATGAGTTTACGATTCTGGTGCAAGGAGGTGACCCTTTGGTCTGTTCTCAAGAGGTTGCCCAATGTGTAACATCAGCTTTGGGAAAACCATTTCACCTAAAGCAACAAACTGTTTTCTTTTCTGCCAGCATTGGAATTGTCGTCGGACCTTGTAATTATACAAAACCAGAACAGATATTAAGAGATGCAGATATTGCCATGTATCGTGCGAAGGCAAAGGAAAAAGACAAATATCTATATTTTGATGCTGCCATGCGACAAGATGCGATGGAAATCATGCAAATTGAGCAGGACTTACGCTCAGCTATTGATCGGCAAGATCTACAGGTATACTACCAGCCGATTATCAGCTTACAAACTGATTTAGTTGTAGGGTTTGAAGCCTTACTGCGTTGGCAACATCCGACCTATGGCTATGTCTCACCTGCCCGATTTATTCCGATTGCAGAAGAAACTGGGCAGATTCATAAACTAGGTCTTTGGGTTTTGCAACAGGCTTGTCAACAAATTGCGAGCTGGCGAGCAGAACTCAACCTGCTCCAACCTAGCTGGGTTAGCGTAAATTTGTCTGCGAAACAATTGGCACAGCCTGACTTAGTTGAGCACATTGATAACATTTTACTTGAAGCTAAGATTCCTGGGTCCGCTCTTAAATTAGAAATTACAGAAACAGGACTGATGGAGAATATTCAGACTGCCAGCCAGCTCTTGTTGAAACTCAAAGAACGCAAAATTCGCTTTGCTATTGATGACTTTGGTACAGGTTACTCATCTCTGAGTTATCTTCATCAGTTTCCTGTACAAACCCTCAAAATTGACCGCTCCTTTGTACAAGAGTTAGCAAGCAATGGCAAAGCGGAAATCGTGCAAGCAACTATTGTCTTAGCACATAATCTTGACTTAGAAGTCATTGCAGAGGGAATTGAAACTGAGTACCAAAAGCATGTACTTAGAAAGTATGGATGTGAGTTGGGACAAGGCTACTTATTTGCCAAACCCTTAGATGCAGAGAGTGCAACGCGGTATTTACAACATCGCACTCCCTGCATTTAGGTATCAAACTATTAGATGTCTGGATGCTGTGTCTAACAGCTCAATAAAAAGAGAAGGGGCGATAGTAATATCATCGCGATATTTAGAACAGTTCCAACGCTTTGTCTTGATTTTGTTTGGTTGCGCTGCCGCAATCCGAGTGATTCTATTCCATACATAAAACGGATAGAACTATATGGTAGTGGAGTTTTCGATACTTTAAACAAGGACTGTGAAAATTTTCACGGTCTGATGGTGACTTTTAGCAGATTAAAAATAAGCAAGAGTCAATTAATTTAAGAGTATTGACTAGGGCTCTGTTTATGAGTTTGCCATTGTCCCAATTTTCTGAGCATAGTGCTATCCCAAAGGCAGGAAGCGTTTTTAAGCATCCAGCGAAACATCGCCTTGTTCAAGGTGCTGTTGGTCTCTTGATGTTGAGTATCCTCACAGGTGGTAGCTATCTTCTCTACCGGCAGTTTGTTGTGATACCTCAGCAGCAAGAACAGGCCCAGACGCGGACGGTTGATGTGGCAACGGCCACACTACCGATTACGATCGCGGCCAATGGAACTGTTGAACCTGAGCAGCTGACAAATGTTAGCCCTAAGACTTCAGACCGTTTAGAAAGCGTGACCGTTGCCGAAGGCGATGCGGTAGAAATAGGTCAGGTTTTGGCCTATATGGACGATTCTGATTTGCAGGGCCAGCTGCTCCAGGCGCAGGGGCAGCTGGCCTCAGCCCAAGCAAATCTGGCCATGTTGGTGGCTGGCAATCGTCCCCAAGAGATTGCCCAAGCGGAAGCAAACTTAGCCAGTGCCAAAGCAAGCTTAAACCAGGCTGAAGAGGAACTCAATCGCTATGAGGCACTGTATTCCCAAGGGGCGGTGTCTGCGCAAGAAACTACGGCCTATCGCACCGCTCGCGATACGGCCCAGGCTCAGGTGAAAAGCGCACAGCAGGCGCTAAACCTTAGTCAAGCGGGTAACCGTCAAGAAGAGATTTCCCAGGCTGAAGCCGCTGTTACGCAGGCGCAAGGCGCGTTAACCACAGTTGAAACTCAGATTGAAGATACGGTGATTCGGGCTCCTTTTAGTGGTATTGTCACGGCCCGCTATGCTGATCCAGGAGATTTTGTTTCTCCATCTACTGCTGCTAGTGAAACGTCGTCATCGTCGTCATCGTCGATTCTCTCGTTAGCCTTTAATTATCAAGTTGTTGCTAACGTAGCCGAGACTGATATTGCTCAGATTCAAACGGGTCAACGGGCTCAGATTCAAGCCGATGCCTATCCAGATCAACAGTTTGAAGGCACCGTAGCCCAGGTGGCAGAGCAAGCAACGGTCAGCTCTAATGTGACTAGTTTTGAGGTGCGAGTCAATCTTTCTGAAGCAGCGCAGCTACAGCCCGGAATGAATGTGGATATTGAATTTCAAGCGGGTGAACTGACCGATGTGATGGTTGTACCGACGGTGGCTGTTATGCGAGAGGAGCAGGGGGAAGGGGTGTTGGTGATAACCGCAGAGGGAGTAACCCGATTTCAGCCGATTGAAACTGGATTAACAGTCGAGGATCAGACGGAGGTGATTGCAGGACTTGAGGGGGATGAAAAAATTGTGTTGAGTGCGGCTCAGGGACTCCCTGAAAATCGACAAAATCGAGGCGGTCCACCTTTGTTGCCGGGGGGCGGCTCTGGGAATGGCTCATCGAGGGGAGGTCGTGGTGGTTAAGGTTCCAGCACGTTTGACCTATCAGCGAACAATTCCGCCATCAATCTCCATAGTAGAGATTTTAGCGATGGCGATCTCAGCTCTGTGGAGCAACAAATTGCGCACGGCCCTAACCATGTTGGGCGTTATTATTGGCATCACCGCTGTGATTGCGGTAACTTCCGTGGGGCAAGGGGTGCAGTCGGCTACTGAAGCAAATTTGCAGGGTTTGGGCGCAGACCTTTTGCAGGTGCGGGCCGGGGCGGCAAATAGCGGCAACGTCAGCCAGGGTAGCGGCAGTGCTACCACACTCACCTGGAGCGACGCCCAGGCAATTGAGTCCCAGGTGTTATCCGCTGGAACGGTGACAGCCTATCTGCAGCAAACAACTCAAGTGGTGTATGCCCAAAATAATATGTCTACCACCGTCTTGGGCACGGATACAAATTACGCAGAGGTTAATAACATTACCCTGCAGTCGGGGCGTTTTTTTACCCCAGATGAACTGACAGCCGCTCAGCCAGTGGCGATATTAGGACCAACTGTGGAAGAGGAATTGTTTGGCAATAGCGCTAATTCTATTGGCAAGAGCATTCGCATTCAAGGACAGCGGTACAGCGTGATTGGGATTGCCAATGAAAAGGGTGCCCAGGGTCGAGAGAATCCTGATGAACAGATCTATGTGCCGCTTACCAATATGTCCGCTCGGTTGGTGGGCAACAACGCCCTGAGCGGGATTGCGGTCCAGGGTATTGCAATCAAAGTGACGGAGCAAGACCAGTTAGAAGCGGCTGATTTTCAGATTACAAACCTGTTGCGGGTGCGCCATAACATTTATCCCGCCAGGGGGGATGAAGATGATTTTCGGATTGTCAGTGCTGCTGATTTGGTGGAAACACTGACCAGTACGGTGGGTCTGTTTACGGTTATGGTAGTTGCGATCGCAGCCATTTCCCTGGTCGTAGGTGGCATCGGCATTGCCAATATTATGCTGGTGTCGGTGGTAGAGCGCACCCGAGAGATCGGTATTCGTAAAGCAGTCGGGGCGACAAATCAGGCAATTTTGAGCCAGTTTTTGACAGAGGCCATATCAATTTCAGCCGTAGGTGGAGGCCTCGGGGTGGGGCTGGGAGTGGCCATTGCCCGGATCGCCGCCACCCTATTTGACTTTCCCTTTGTCATTTCTCTCTGGGCGATTGTTTTAGGAGTGGGACTTTCTTTTGTGATTGGTATTGTTGCCGGTGTGATTCCCGCCCGCAGTGCTGCAAAACTAGACCCGATTATTGCTCTAAGAAGTGATTAGAAAATGAAGAGACGTCTGTACGTTCAATAGGAGAGACGTTCCATGGCTGCCATGATTTGGATGGAAGATATCCGCAAAACCTATCGGCTCGGTGAAGTTAATGTCCCCGTACTCAGGGGAATTGATCTAACCATCGAAGAAGGAGACTATGTCTCGATTATGGGAGCCTCAGGTTCCGGTAAATCTACTCTCATGAACATTATCGGCTGTCTGGACCGTCCGTCTGCAGGCCACTATGTGCTAGAAGGACAAAATCTGACCACCCTAACCAATGAAGGGCTGGCCTATATTCGCAATCAGCGCATTGGCTTTGTCTTTCAGCAGTTTAATCTGTTGGCTCGCTCCACCGCCTTAGAAAATGTCATGTTGCCCATGGTCTATGCCGGGGTGAATCGTCGTCAGCGACGGAAACAGGCAGAATCAGCGTTGGCTCGCGTAGGGCTAGGCGATCGCATGGGTAACCGACCCAGCCAACTCTCTGGGGGACAGCAGCAGCGAGTTGCGATCGCACGCGCCCTCGTCAATCGGCCAGCATTGGTCCTGGCTGACGAACCCACGGGGGCACTCGATACCCAAACGTCTCACGAGGTAATGACCCTTCTCAGCGAACTCAACAGCCAGGGAATCACCGTTATCATTGTTACCCATGAGCCTGATATTGCCGCCCAAACCCATCGTGTTATTCATGTACAAGATGGTCTGCTTCAAAGAGAAAATTAACCCGTTCGGGTCTTGCAAAATTTTGACCACTCTGTTACTTAAAACACGATCTCCTAGAAAGACTTTCCTAGTATCCAATTTGATAACTAGCACCTACTGCGTGAATGCCGTGGCTATCTTTCATACGTTAGAACATGAATCAGTGCATTTCAGAAGATTACTTTTAGGATGTCTATTAAAACCGCTATTCAAACAACCAGCCTTGTCGCTAGTTTAATGGTTTCCGTGAGTGGAACCCCTGCCTATGCCCTCCCATCACTACCGGCTGATGCCCCCCTACCGTCGACGCTGCCAGGTCTAGTTGCTCGCCGCATCCAGCTAGATTTGGCCAGACGGCTGAATGTGCCGACTGAAAATATCATTATTGGAACAGCCACACCTCAAACTTGGAATGACCAGTGTCTGGGGCTGGCGAGACCAAACGAAAACTGTACAGAGACAGAGACAAAAGGATGGCGGGTAGACGTAGAAAGCTCGCAGCAACGGTGGGTTTATCGTAGCGATCGCGCAGCCCGTCGCCTGTACCTGGAGCCCTTGCCCAACAGCACTGATTTTAATCAAAGAGACTTTTCTGCAGACATTAGTAAAACGCTGCTTGAAACCGTTTCACAACAGGTTGAACAACCCATCGAAAATCTACAAATTCTAGAAGTACAGGCCGCCACCTGGGATGGCTGTCTTGGCGTTGCCGAATTCGACATGGCCTGCACACAAGAAGCGATTCCAGGGTTTCGAGTACTCGTCAACGATGGACCAAAGAACCGAGTCGGCAACTTACAAAGAGATAGCTGGCAAGAGAATCGAGAATTTCAAAGAGAATGGGTATATCATCTGAATGAAGATGCCTCGGAGATTGTTCACAACACAACTGCTAGTGACGAAAATGGTCGAACAGCTAGCTGGTTTCGCCGTTCCCTAGAGTATCCTGAGAACCTAGCGTCTGAGGTTATTTTCCAAACGAGAGTTCGTAATGACTTTTCAGGACGTGTACATATTACAACGCTAATGGCCGACGGTACGTTGCGCGAGGAGTTTATCAGTCTTAATCCAGACGATAGCGCCGCATTAGAGGGCATCCCCCCACGTCAGGTTTCTCACTCAGCCGCTACCGAGTTTGGCATGCTGTTACAACGACAGAATTTTTCCAATTTCCACCAAATGAGCTACGTCAATGAAGATCCATATTTAGCAACCCACGGCGGCTTTACGCTCGCTAACGCTGAAACCATTGTTGAAATTAGTGCTGAAAGCGAAGATTTACCGGCTAGCCTACAGACTATCCTGGCAGCTTGGCAGGCTTTGCGCTAGTTCGAAATTTTTCAAAATCTCTGATTCTAGCCCCTTGACTCAACAAAACACTTGTGGGTACTCTTGTTCTGTGGTCCACTTGCGACCTAACTACAGAGCACATAATTTAGCGCCACCGGCAGGTGCTCTAACACCGAACCGGCGGCTTCACCCCCACGTTGACAACCCAACCTGGGAGCGCAGGTTTATGGTACCTGTTGCCACCCCGGATTGTACACATCTACGGGGTGGCTATTTTATGCGCTCTGGTTTCCTTCCTCAATATTTATGGAGATCAGAGCTGATGTTTATCGATTCAACTCAGGGCACAGGTGTGCCCACCGAGCCACCCACCCATGATGGCAGGCTGCCCGAGCATCAATACGAAGACGTGCGGCTATTGCTGCTAGGTACTCCCATTGCTGTGCAGACCACCATTGCCACTCTGCACAAACTCAACTACGCCGAGCCCAACGACTGGAGCCGTCCGTTGGCAACGGGTCGACCCAATGAGGTAATGGCTATTTTGACCCGACGGGTTAGGGTAGATTAGACAACAAAACAATAGAGGAGCGGGAGAGCCTAATACGGTCTTCCGTTCTTTAGATCGACGTTATACTCAGGTCGTTGTGGTGTTTGTCGGTGCAGTGGATTTTTTTCGTGTTTCCTTTCTGGCCAGTCTGATTTCCTTTTTAGCAAGTACTCCTGCTTTGGCGCAGAATACCATTGTGCCAGACACTACCCTAGGAGCAGAAAGTTCGCAGGTTTTTATAGCTCCAGATGCTCCCCAAGACTTGATCACAGGCGGAGCCCTGCGAGGGGAGAATCTGTTTCATAGTTTTACGGAATTGAATGTTGGCCCTGGTAGAGAAACATTTTTTATTGTTTTTTCAGATGAGATTAATAATATTTTTAGCCGAGTTACTGGTAGCAATCCTTCACTAATTGACGGTGATTTAGTGGTCAGACAGTTTACTGCTGCTCGTGATTTGGAAACTATTAATGCTGATTTTTTTCTGATTAATCCCAATGGAATTATTTTTGGTGAGAATGCTCGGGTAAACGTGGGTGGGTCGTTTACGGCGACGTCAGCCAGTGCGATCGCATTCGGTACCGATACCTTCGATGCCCTCAATCCAAATCTACCCTCCCAACAGCTGACCATTGACCCCAGCGCCTTTCTCTTCAATCAAATTGACGCTGGCGATATCATCAGTCGTTCAGTTGTATCTCGTACAAGAAACAACGATGCTTTTCCAGGGTTACGGGTGCTCAATGGCGAAAACCTGACTCTTCTGGGAGGCAACGTTATCATTGACGGTAGAAATGTTGGCATTAGGTCATTTAGCGCACCTGGTCTTCATGCCTTAGGAGGACAAATTAATTTAGGTGCTGTTGGCGGTACAGGCCAGGTTGATATTGATCCTGACGGGAAGCTAAAGTTTCCAGACACTTTAGAACGGAAAGATATTACCCTGCAAAACGGAGCTGCTGCTACTGTTGCCTTAGACGATGGGGGTGATATTTCCATCCATGCTCAAAATATTAATGTGTTGGACAGGAGTGGTTTGCTAGCAGGCATTCTAATGTTTTTGGGAACAGAGACCAGTCAAGCGGGTGACATTATTCTAGATGCCAATGGCAATGTCACCTTTGATGGGCAAGGCAGTCTGAGTAACTTGGTATTTGAGTTGGCTACCGGAAATGGTGGAGATATTCGCCTTACCGCTGATTCCCTTACAGTTACTGATGATTCTTTAATTGATACTAGTCTTGTGGGACAGGGCAATGCTGGCAATATAGAAATTGACATAGACAATGAAATCTTTTTAGACGATACTGTCATCAAAAGTTTTATCCGACCGGGTGCTGTGGGTAATGGTGGTAATATCACAGTCTCTTCAGGAGCGTTGACTCTTCTGAACGGTGCCCAGCTTGATGCTAGTGTTCTTACAGATGGTCAGGGCAATGGCGGCGACATCACGGTCATTGTAGACGACACAATTTTGCTAGAGGGTGAAAATGCTCAGGAAGGCAGGGTCAGCACTATTTTTTCTCAGGTGGAAGCTGGCGCTGTGGGCACTGGTGGTGATGTGATTGTATCCACCGGGTCTCTCATTGCTACCAATGGTGGCAGGCTTCAAGTTAATACAGAGGGTATTGGTAACGCCGGTAATCTTGTGATTACCGCACGGGATGTTGTTCGATTTTCAGAAGTTAGCCCCATCAACGGAGTATCTAGCGGAGCCCAGAGCAACGTGCGTGGTAATGCCACCGGTAATGCTGGGGATATTCGCATTACAACAGGCTCACTGTTTTTAACCGATGGCGCTCAGTTAGATGCCAGTACAGAAGGCCAAGGTAATTCAGGCAGTATTTTTATTGATGCCCGCGATCAGGTCGTTGTTCAAGGCACTAGCGATCGCGCTGCTCCTGACAGTGCGGCCAGTGTTGTATTTACTCGCTTGGAAGAAAATGCTGTAGGAGATAGCGGTAATATTGAAATCAACGCGTCAGAAGTTCTGATCCTAGAGGGGGGCCAGCTCCAGGCCCAAACACTTGGCCAGGGAAACGCAGGCGATATTTTTATCAATGCTCAAGAAAGATTGGTGTTAGACGGTCTTAATTTAGGTATTGACAATGAGGCAAGACAACTCAATATTTTTCAAAGCTCTATTATTTCTGATGTAGAAGCTTCAGCGGTAGGGAATGCTGGCGATGTGCAGATTGCAACCGGAACGTTAGCCTTAAGCAATGGAGCACGCATTAGCAATAGCACTAACGGCCAGGGCAGTGCTGGCAATATCTTCATTAAAGCAAGTGAACAGATAACTCTAGATGGTCGGATTTTTATTGGCGGTGTAAATCTTCTTATTCCTACCACTATCACAAGCCAGATTGATCAAAACGGTAATGCTGATATGGCCGCTCAGGGTAAAGTTAGTATTGAAACAGGCTCTTTATCCATAACAAATCGCGCTGGCATTAGCACGATTCTTTCTGGCCGAGGACAGGCTAGTGACATCACTATTACGGCTAGTGAGAGCATCACCTTGGATAATAATGCATTTGTTTCTAGTAGTATAGACAGAACAGGTATTGGTAGAAGTGGAAATATCAACATTGATACAGATGCTCTCCAGTTAGCCAATGCCTCGTCATTTACCACTAGTACTCTGGGTGTGGGAGGGGCTGGGAATATCTCACTTGATGTCGAAAACTCTTTAAATCTGACAGATGGAGCTGTCATTTTCAGTATTGTGGACAATCCCTCAAGTTTTTTTAGAGACGATGTTACCCTGGCTCAGGGCAACGCTGGAGAAATTCAGATTCAGTCTGGGGAGCTGATTGTTACAGATGGCGGGCAAATCAGCAGTAGTACGTTTGGCATCGGCAACGCTGGTAAGATCGTTATCAATGCTCGTAATGGTGCCTCCTTTAGTGGTGTCGACCCTACCGGTTTTATTCCTCGGCCCAGTGCACTATTTAACATTGTTGGAATTACTGGCCAAGGTCAAGGGGGAGATATTCAACTCTCTAGCGATTCCCTATCCCTATCAGATGGGGCGCGATTTAGCGCCTCTAGTTCTGGTCAAGGTGATGCTGGCAATATCGACCTACGTGTTCGGGGATTGTTTGAAGCCTCAAACAGTAGTCTCGCGACCTCTGCGCTTGATGCGTCTGGTGGTACCATCACCCTAACTGCTGAAAATATTCGCCTGTTTAATGACAGTGATATTCGTACAGACGTTGGTCGTGGCCAAAACAACAGTGGCAATATTCTATTGTCAGCAGATAGCATTGTTGCTCTGGATGATAGCGATATTTTAGCCTTCTCCCAAAATGGCCGTGGAGGAAACATCATTCTTCGCTCTCCGGCTTTCTTCGGTGAGAATTTTCAGCCAACTCTCGGTGATACAGATCTGTCTACTTTGGATGGCAATGACCAAGTAGACGTGAATGCCAGTGGTGCTGTCGCTGGGGTAATTGAAGTGGAAGACAATAGCTTTCTGCAAGACCGTTTAACTTCATTGCCCGATGCTTTAGTTGATCCGCAACAGCTGCTCAGTAGTAGCTGTATTGCTCGTTCTAGCGACAGCGGTCGTTTTATTTTGACGGGCGGGGGCAGCTTACCCAATCAACCGGGACAAGTGGGTGGTTTGGTCTACAATACCGGACAGGTTCATACACCTCCTGACACTTCAGACGCAGATCAGATAGTTAGCGAATCGGCTATTAGAGAAGATATATCTCTCCTGCAAGAACCTCAAGGTGCATATCGTCTACCCGATGGTCGCTTGATACTTAGCAAAGAATGTGTGCAATAGTTTAGCAGTACCTTTGCATTCCAGGCGATTTCGCCAATGCCGACAAAGGTGACTTTAGCCTGTTCTACCAAAGATTTGACTGCAAAAAATGAGCGCTGGGTTTGCAGCAGTTCACGCTCTTTGATACTAGTGGCCACAACCGGTGTCGGGACCGGATAGGCGGCGGCTTCTGTGCGATCGCACAAATGAATCACCACCTCATGCCCCCCAGCGCGACCGTAGTGCGACATATTGCCCACTATGGAAACAATCTTATGCTGGGGCTGGTTCATCGATGGAATTTGCTCCACCATAGCCCGCAGTGTCCGCCCCGATGAAAATGCCACAATGGTCGGGGCCTTGGCCACTAAATAAGTCTCTAGATAGGTGGCCGCGCAGATGCCTAAACCGGTGCGCAGATTATCTGGAGTACTGGGCACCACCTTGCAGGTAGACAAGGTAAACCTGTCGCGCAATGCTTCGGCCAGCGCAATACAGTTGCTGAGGGGATGATTGAGCCGAAACGTAATCAACTTTTCACTGACGGCTAATGCCATCAAACGCTGGGCCGCCTGGCGCGATACATCTAGCTTAGTGGCGATTTCTTCTTGAGTATTGTTGGCAATATAGTAGAGCCACGCGGCGCGGGCAGCCAAATCAAGTTTGCGATAGCGTGAGTGCCGACCAGCACGTGAATCTCCCATATGCTCTACTTCGTAGAACGTTGACTAGAACTACCATTAAAACATCTGCGCTAGCTAGACGCGGCCTGCTGAGCCAAGACAAAAGCACCCATAATACCGGCCTTACCACCGAGCTTGGGCGGAACGATATAGTCATCAATGTCGTTCATAATTTTTGGCACTTTGAGATAAGCACTCATCTGTTGGCGCACCTGTGAGCGGATTAGCGGAAACAGATGTGTTTGTTCCATAACACCTCCACCCAGAATGATCCGCTCTGGTGAGAATGTCAGCATAAAGTTAACTAAGCCCATGGCCAAATAGTGGGCCTCTAGCGCCCAGGCTGGGTGGTCAGCTGGGAGTGAGGCTGCTTTTTGTTGCCACCGTTTTTCAATGGCCAATCCAGAGGCTAATCCTTCTAAACAATCTTGGTGAAACGGGCAGGCCCCAGGAAACGGATCGACAGATAAATCGTGGGGAATGCGAATATGACCCATTTCAGGATGCAGCAGCCCATGCACTAGCTGACCGTTGACCACAGCACCCCCGCCGATGCCTGTACCCACAGTCATATATAAAAACGTGTCAAAGCCCTGGCCATTGCCCCAGCGATACTCCCCTAGGGCCGACGCATTCACATCGGTATCAAACCCAATAGGAATTGACAGCTCTCGCGTGAGCATGCCAGCAAAGTCAATCTGTTGCCAGCCCGGTTTGGGAGTATCGAGAAACCAGCCAAATGTGGGCGAATCAAGGCGGGCATCAACTGGCCCAAATGCTCCAACACCAATCGCGTCTAACAGTCCAAATCTTAATATTTGTTGTCGAAAGAAGTCAATGACTTGGGCAATAGTCTCTTCTGGAGCGGTAGTCGGAATCCGAATCTCTGCTCGCAGATCGTCAGGGCTAGCCCCCACTGCACAAACAAATTTAGTGCCGCCCGCTTCAATTGCTCCAAAAAGTGACATTGCTGTTTCCTTTTGAACATAAGCTTAATATATGGCCGTTCAGCTTTGAGTAGATAGTCTCACACTGCAACAAAGCGTAAATAAGATAGCGATCTCAACCGCTAGCAAGTTTATAGAAATTGGGGGTTTTCAACCCATAAGGGTGCATCGCCTTAAATACTGCGAATTATTTCTTGTTCTTATTTTCTGAAAGGGCAGCCATTGCTGATTTCTGAGATAATGGCTGATTAATCTATTGTGACTTTGGTCATGGGCTGATCGTGACTTATAACTGATTTTTTTTGTTGATTTTTTTTCTATTGTTTATTCATTCAAGTGTTGGATAAACCTTAAGCTGCAGGTACAAAATCTTGCTACGAGGGGTTCTAAACATCACTCTTTGTTAAACTTTAGGAGTTGTCAAATGAAACTGAATCAAACAGTCAAAACCTTTTTGTCCACAGCATTAGTAAGTATTACTTGCACAGGCTTTATCACAGCTGCAGCCACCAGCGCCCAAGCCCGTGACAACGAAGAGAGACCGCATCGTCCTGTTATGACTGCCCAGAGAGTAGAGAGGCTACCAGTACCGCAGGCACCGGAACCAGCGCCACCACCAGCACCGAAACCAGCACCGAAACCAGCACCAAGACTGCCTCAACCCAATAATCATCAGAATGACAGGCCCTCCGGCGTTTCTTTAAACGTTGAGGTACAAATATAGCCCTGAAACTGCTATGGAGTTAAAGCTTCAGGACATGAACCATATCTCACGAGGCTATTTCTCTATAACTAGAGCTATATCCATGAAAAAAGTAGGACTAATCGTTCTTGCGCTGGGCGTTGCGATCGCGGTGCTAATATTCGGATTACACAGTCCGAATGCCCAGCAGAGTCACGCTTTCGTGACTCAAGAAGTTGCCCAAAGCAGGCCAGAAGGAGGCCCGCCCGGAGGCAGGCG
>JBCDFI010000054.1:0-16547 GCA_039178155.1 Cyanobacteria bacterium P01_H01_bin.105 | reverse complement strand
GCGCCTAAACAAGTTAGCAAAAGAGTGGAACCCTTAGCAAGCTAAAACTCGGGATCTTTTTGTCCTAAGCTATAACACCACCACGCAAAGTGATCAAACTAGGACAAAGATTCAGTTAAGGAACCTGCTGAGAAACCCTCTTAGCCTCTAGTTATTCAGTAATTTCACGAAGACGGGCTAACTTGAGTGAAAAAGAGCCTACTCCCTGGCCTGCATAGGATCTAACTCTTACAGTATACTGCCCAGATTTAGCAATGCGGGCAAACAGTAACGAGTTCGTTGAGCCGTCTGGTCCATCATCATTTTCACTGACAGTCGTACCATCATCTCCCAGAAGGCTGACCAATGTATCGAACTCTTCAGATATAACATCGATAGTGATCTGATCACCTTCAAACAGCTCAACGCTGTAGTCTCTCGCAAAACCGCCTACCCCAGTAGGGATATCACTTTCAGACAGCGTATCGCTAATTTCACGACCTCCTGCTAGCTCAATAGGGTTATAAATTTGGGCTTGAGCACCCATAGCACTCATCAGCCCTAAAGAGAGTACTGTTGTGGAAATTAGCAGGGTCCGGCGTAAAATTTTGCTAGGTTGCTTCATGATTTGAAGTATAGATGGGTCATTGAGATGGTGACATTATGCCCCAACTTCAGGATGTCGCTGTCGCGCTAAACCAGCTTTTAACGTTCGTTATCTAGCTTGGTTGTATCGACTAACGCTCTATCAATCTTCTAGGCAATGTGTCGAATTTGACAGCGACTATGTCGTCAAATTATCAATTAGGTGCTTACCCTTATGCCTTTTTCTGACTCTGATGTCTCAGACTATGAGTTTCATCCCAGGTTAAAGCGACTACGTAATCTGAGTCATATTCTCGATAATGCGATCGCAATTCCTGGCATCGGCTATCGGGTAGGTCTCGATCCTCTCATCGGTCTGCTACCTGGCGGTGGTGATTTGATGGCAGGTCTAATTTCGATCTATGTCGTCGCTGAAGCTGCTCAGCTCGGAGTCCCTGCCGCAACATTAGGACGCATGGGTTTAAATATTTTGACTGAAGTCCTCATAGGCACAATTCCTATGATTGGAGACTTCTTTGATGTCGTCTGGAAAGCCAATGCCCGAAACGTCGATCTGCTAGAAAGGCATATCCGCAATCCTATCCCTAGCCGTCGCAGAGATAAGGTCTTTGCAATCTTCCTCATTACAGGACTGTTGACCCTTGTTTTGGGAGCAGCCACGCTGTCGTTATTGTTTGTGCACTGGGTCCTACAGCTGTAACATAATAAGCCTGTCAAATAGGCCTGTGGAATAGAGAAAGAAATGGTTGGAGCAGCCGATTTTGTGGCCGATATCACCCAGGGCGGCACAGACCAAGATGTAACACTCGACTTTAAAGTTCCTGATCCCAGTGACACCAGTATTTCTGACCAAGACTTTAGCCATCAGATCGATATTGCTTGGCAGGTATGCGATCGCTTTGACTTGCAAACCGATATCTGGCGCGGTCGCATACTTCGAGCTATTCGCGATCGCGAAAAACAAGGAGGCGATGGTCGCGGTACCGGCTTTCTAAACTGGTTAAAAGATCGTGAAATCAGTAAGAGTCAAGCCTATGCTCTTATTGAGCTCGGCAATAGCGCCGACGAACTCCTCCAAGAAGGGCTTCTAAACGAACAGTCTGTTAATCAATTCAGCAAACGCGCTTTTGTTGAAACGGCCCAGGCAGCACCAGAAGTCCAGCAAATGGTTACAGAAGCCGCCCGTCGTGGCGAACAAATCACCCGTAAAGAAGTCAAGCAGCTTGCCGATGAATGGACAGCAATGACCTCTGATCTCATCCCTGAAACAGTCAGAGAAAAAGCTGCCAACAACACCATCCCAACTCGATACCTCACACCATTGGTAAAGGAGATGGAAAAACTTCCCCCTAGCCATCAAGACACCCTGCGCACAGAGGCCGCTCGCAACCCAGATGTAGACACCCTCAAGCAAATTACATCTGAGGCCCGCTACCTATCCAAATACATCGCTGCTGCCAGCCAGGTACAAACTATTGATCCTGATATTATTAATTTAGAACAGGCCCTTGAAGAAGCCCTACGGATAGGTTGCCTAAACTCCACCGCAGACTTGGTTAATCAAGCTACTCAGTTAGAACAAGCAACCGCCAAACTCTACACAGCGTGGCGACGCCTCAATAAGTTAGCCGAGCGCGTCTATGTAGATAGCGGAGAAAGCACCCCTAACCTGCGCGCACTTCTTAGCGGGTTAACTCCTCTCACTAATGAGATTATCGAAATCCAACTCGGTAGCGTCAATAGCCCCTCAACAAAAACTATCCGATTGCAGGTTCTTGGAGAAATTGAGTAGGTAGCAGATCTAGAATGAAATTATTTTATGAGCAAAAAACCCTTAAGCCTCATTGTCGGAGTAATCATCGAAAAACCCATTCGACTTCTAAACACTCAATCTAATCACTTGAACTATTATCAATCTAATAGATAAAAATTCTAAATAGATCACCCTAGAACACTTGAAAACAAACAGCGTGACAGCATTTTAACTGTATCAGCAAACATTTCTACAATACTGATAGGGTGTAAAGTGTGAAATCAGATGTCAATATTTAAGTTACCCGCAGCATTTGTGCTGGCCATGGCTTAGATATAGGCGAAGAATGGTTATTGTAATGCAGGAATTGGACAGATATGCCGCAGCTTGAGGCCAGCCCAGCGCTCGACTTCCAAAGTGAAGCGTACAAGGATGCATACAGTCGCATCAATGCAATTGTAATCGAAGGGGAATTGGAGGCTAACGATAACTACAAGAAATTATCCGAATACCTCAGCGAGCACAAGGACGAGTTAATTAAGCTCGCTCGCATGGAGAACCGTCATATGAAAGGTTTCCAAGCTTGTGGCAAGAATTTAAATGTCACACCTGACATGCTCTTTGCAAAGGAATTCTTTGCAAAACTGCATGATAATTTCAAGCAGGCATGGGATGAGGGGAAAGTCGTAACTTGCCTGCTCATTCAGTCTTTGATCATTGAGACCTTCGCCATCTCTGCGTACAACATCTACATTCCAGTCGCAGATGATTTTGCTCGTAAAATCACTGAGGGTGTAGTTAAAGACGAGTACATGCATCTCAACTTTGGTGAAGAGTGGTTGAAAGCCAACTTCGCATCTGCCAAAGATGAGTTGGAAGAAGCTAACCGTCAAAATCTACCATTGGTTTGGCAAATGCTCAACCAAGTAGCTGCTGACGCCGCCGTACTCGGCATGGAAAAGGACGCTCTAGTCGAAGACTTCATGATTACCTATGGTGAGGCTTTGAGCAATATTGGTTTTACTAGCCGAGAAGTCATGCGACTCTCAGCTCAAGGGTTAGCTACAGCATAGGTTTTAGCAAATTGTGAAAGAGGCTGATCTAGCGATCAGCCTCTTTTTGCTTGTTAGCGCTAAGATCGTTATGAACCGCATGACTGTAACGTTTTGTTGTAGTGTGATTCTCTAAAGACTATATTTTTTATAGAACGTCCCAAATGTTTGGCTTAATCGGACACCTTACCAACTTAGAACATGCCCAATCGGTTGCCCATGATTTGGGATATCCAGAATATGGCAGCCAGGGCCTGGATTTTTGGTGCAGTGCACCTCCCTTTGTTGTGGAGGACATTAAGGTAACCAGTGCTACTGGTCAAGTCATTGAAGGACGATATGTAGAGTCTTGCTTTCTGCCAGAGATGCTGGCAACGCGACGTATCAAGGCGGCTACTCGCAAGATTTTGAATGCAATGGCCCACGCGCAAAAACAAGGTATCAATATCACTGCCTTGGGTGGGTTTTCCTCGATTATTTTTGAAAATTTCAAACTCGAGCAGATCAGACGTATTCGCAACTTAGAACTTGACTTTCGTCGGTTTACTACTGGCAACACCCACACTGCTTATATTATTTGTCAGCAAGTCGAACAAGCTGCTCCGAAATATGGCATCGATTTGACCAAAGCAACGGTAGCTGTTTGTGGAGCGACAGGAGATATCGGCAGCGCTGTCTGTCGCTGGCTAAGTCACAATACTGGCGTAAAAGACTTGTTGTTGATTGCCCGTAACCGAGAACGCTTAGACAATCTAAAAGACGAGATTGGCACAGGAAAA
This sequence comes from Cyanobacteria bacterium P01_H01_bin.105, assembly GCA_039178155.1. GTDB lineage: Bacteria > Cyanobacteriota > Cyanobacteriia > Phormidesmidales > Phormidesmidaceae > Leptothoe. Next base: position 12,378 of record JBCDFI010000054.1, on the reverse strand, counting down.
GTGATGGGCCTAGAAGAAGCCCTACCTCTAGCAGACGTAGTAGTTTGGGTAGCCAGTATGCCTAAGGGTGTCGATATAGACCCAAGTACCTTAAAGCAACCTTGCTTGATGGTAGATGGAGGCTATCCCAAAAATATTAGCAGTCAGTTTAGCTACCCTGGAGTACACGCTCTCAAGGGTGGAATTGTCGAGCATAGTCTCGATATCGACTGGCGAATTATGCATATCGTCGCCATGGATGTACCTGCTCGACAGTTATTTGCTTGCTTTGCCGAATCAATGCTGTTGGAATTTGAAAAATGGCACACTAATTTCTCTTGGGGAAGAAATCAAATTACTCTTGAGAAAATGGAACAAATTGGGTCAGCCTCTGTTAAACACGGCTTTCGCCCGCTGTTAACAACCTGACTCATCCTTGTTATTTGCAATCTCATCCCAGTTACTTAGGCCAATAAGTAATTTTAGGGATCAGTTTGCGATAGGCTGGAAGCACTGCTGGAGTACCTAGACCTGTTATGGCGACAACAGAACGAAGGCCTATTTTGCTGGATTTTGAAAAGCCTCTGGCTGAGTTGGAGTCTCGTATTCTGCAAATACGAGCCTTGGCTGAAGACAATGATGTCGACGTCTCAGCACAAATTCAACAGCTGGAATCACGGGCGCAGCAACTTCGGCAAGAGATTTTTACCAGCCTGACACCAGCACAGAGAATTCAGGTCGCTCGTCACCCTCGTCGACCCAGTACATTAGACTATATTCAAGCAATTTCTGAAGAATGGATCGAGCTACACGGTGATCGTCGCTCCGGTAAAGATGATTTAGCTTTAGTAGGCGGCATTGCTCGTTTTCATGGCCATTCAGTTGTGATGCTTGGCCACCAAAAAGGACGAGATACAAAAGACAACGTTGCCCGTAACTTTGGCATGGCATCGCCTGGAGGTTATCGCAAAGCGATGCGTCTGATGGAGCATGCCAATCGGTTCAAAATGCCAATCTTTACCTTTATTGATACTCCAGGAGCCTGGGCTGGACTAGAAGCAGAACAAATGGGTCAAGGTGAAGCTATTGCCTATAATCTTCGAGAGATGTTTCGATTAGATAGTCCGATTATTTGCACAGTTATTGGAGAAGGCGGTTCCGGCGGTGCCCTAGGAATTGGTGTTGGTGACCGGCTGATTATGTTTGAGCATTCTGTTTATACGGTCGCAAGCCCTGAAGCTTGTGCAGCTATCTTGTGGAAAGATGCCTCACGGGCATCGCAAGCAGCGGAGGCACTTAAAATTACAGCTTGGGATTTAAAGAATCTGGGAATTTTAGACCACCTATTGCCCGAACCAACGGGTGGTGCCCATGCAGACCCAATAAAAGCAGCTGAGGGATTAGAAGTAGCTCTTTTAGAGAATCTTGAAGCTTTACTTGCAATCTCACCGGAGCAGCGTCGCCAAGAGCGCTATCGTAAGTTTCGACAGATTGGCGTATTCTCAGAAGCAGCGTAAGCCTCGTAGCCTAACGTCTTGCTCTCATGACAGAGAGAAACTTACTGTTGTTCAAAGGCGGTAACAGTAAAACTGGCATTCACACGCTTTACAACTGAATTTTCTGATAAAGCTCAAGATTAATGAGAACCAGATAAGTTGTTGTGCTATGGGTACAATCCTTACAAAGCTTATTTTTGGTGATGTTTATTAAAATCTCTCACATTAAAAGCACCACATTTTTTGCAACATTTGTTAACATGAAATTCATGTGATTTTCTATTAATGCTCTACTGACGCTCCGTTGATGAACACTTCTCCAAATCGTCGTGCATTGATTACTGGTGCTAGCACTGGTATTGGTCGTGCTACTGCACTGGCCTTTGCTAAGGCTGGTTTTGATGTAGCACTTGTCAGCCGTTCGACCGATAAGCTGCAAACGTTGACAAATGAAATTAGTGAGATCGCAACCGTGCGGGCCGAAAGCTTTCCGCTAGATTTGGGGGTGATTGATCATGTCAAAGGCGAAGTAACCAACATAATCAGCACCTTCGGCCCCGTTGACGTACTGATCAATAATGCCGGGATGGGCTACACGGGTGAACTCAACCAGATGCCTTTAGCTGACTGGTGTCGTGTAATCGACCTGAATGTAACTAGCGTTTTTCAATGCATCCAGGCAGTCCTACCAGGAATGCGAGATCGCAATAGCGGCATGATTATCAATGTGGCATCCATTGCAGCCCGCCAAGCCTTTCCTGAATGGGGAGCCTATGGCATTAGTAAAGCAGCCGTTGTAGCACTATCTAAAGCTATCTCAATAGAAGAGCGAACCCATGGCATTCGAGTAGTCACTATTTTGCCAGGGGCCGTTAACACACCGCTGTGGGATACAGATACCGTTCAAGCCGACTTTGATCGCTCAGGTATGCTTACCCCCGATTTAGTCGCAAACGCCATTCTACAGACTGCGCTACTCCCCCCTGGGGCTGTGGTCGAAGAACTGACCATTATGCCAAGCGGAGGAGCCTTGTGATTCCCTAACATATTTTCACTAGGTCAAGGTAGCTTGGCTATCTTGTGCTTGTCTAAGCAATCAAACTTTTTACTCAATTCCCTAGAAATTTATTTACCAACACACCATGGTTATTTCCGCTAATGGCTCTACAACTAACGGCCTGCTCAACGGTAAATCGCTAGAATCCTCTATTCGTCCCGACCGCTCTAAAACTCAGGGCCATGACGCATTGCTTCATGAACCTTCTGCCGATAACACAAAGCTAATGCAGGCTGTGCATACTATGCTGGCTGAACTCGGTGAAGACCCCGAACGTGAAGGGTTACTAAAAACGCCTAAGCGGGTAGCTAAAGCCATGCGTTTTCTTACCCAGGGCTATACTCAATCCCTAGAGACCATCGTTAATAACGCTATCTTTGATGAAGGTCATAATGAAATGGTGTTAGTGCGTGACATCAACTTCTTTAGTCTATGTGAGCATCACATGTTGCCGTTTATGGGTCGGGCTCACGTCGCCTACATTCCTAACCAAAAAGTAGTCGGTCTCAGTAAGCTAGCCCGCATTGTTGAAATGTATTCTCGACGACTACAAGTACAAGAACGTCTAACGCGCCAAGTTGCTGAAGCCATTAGCGAAGTACTAGAACCTCAAGGGGTAGCTGTCGTTATGGAAGCTAGTCATATGTGTATGGCTATGCGAGGAGTTCAAAAACCTGGTTCTTGGACAGTAACTAGCGCCATGCTTGGCGTCTTTCAGGATGAGCAAAAGACTCGTGAAGAGTTTTTAAGCCTCATTCGTCATCAGCCAGCTTTCTCTAATTATTAGCAAGAAATTTGAAAAAATAGATTGCTAAGGCTTTCTCTAGGAAAAGCAACGATAGAGTGGTATGGGTATTTTCGGCAGGAACTCACACTCAACGAGACTATTCTATTGAACTAGCGTGTTGCGTAGCAGCAGATTGTCGTTCTCACTCACACCCTCGATTGTGTTTATTTAGGAGTAAGCAGAGCTCATGAGTCCTCTGAATGTTGAAACTACGGGTGAAACCATTAGCACTGGGACCGAAAGCTTTCAAGCTAGCCATATAGATGTCATTGAAACTGTCATTGCTAGCCTAGACCAGGGGGGCAATGCAATGGTTAATCGCGACGATGATGGCTACCTTTGGAAGTTTATCTACGGCAGCGTATCGGTATACGTCCAACTTACAGGTATTGGGGATGAAGATACCCTGACTGTATGGTCTCCACTACTAAGACTGCCAGTAGATAACCAAACTGCTTTGATGCAAGAGTTATTGGCAAGAAACTGTGGTGAAACCTTAGAAGCCTGCTTTGGCATCTCTAACCAGGATGTTCTGGTCTTAGCAAGTCGGATTCTAGCGGATATTAATCCCGGTGAAATCTCTCGACTCATGACTATTGTCGCAACCATAGCCGATGAAATGGATGATGTTCTACAAGCGAAATATCCTGCTCTCTAGTATATGACTACAACCTGGCGGTTGATTGAGCCTATCGAAGCCTCTGGGTTTACTCAAATGGCTATTGATGAGTGGTTGTTAGAGCAACACCGTTTAGGTCATGAGTCGCCTTGTCTAAGGTTTTATACCTGGAAGCCGGTTGCTATTTCCCTCGGCTATCATCAACATCGCTACCCAGAACACTGGAATTCACTGTGGTGGGATGACCAGCTTATTGAACTAGTACGGAGACCAAGTGGTGGACGAGCGGTGCTCCACTTGAGAGATTTAACTTACAGCCTAGTTATTTCTGGCTATGGCGGTCGGCGGCGAGACATTTATGCTCAGCTATGCCAGTTCCTGATAGCAGGTTGGCAACAACTGGGAGTATCCTTACACTTAGGCGGAAATAAGCAAAGCTATCAGCGGTCTAACAACTGCTTTGGTACTAGTACTGCTGCAGATCTGGTCATGAACAATGGCTATAAGGTCATTGGCAGCGCTCAACTTTATCGTGATAGCTGTATCCTGCAACATGGCTCTATGCAGCTTGCCCCAAATTCAGACTTGGTAGAAACGGTATTCGGCAGTCCAGGCTCAGTCTCTCATCCCTTTGATGTGTCAGAGATTCCCCCCACAGATATTGTTAACGCTCTGACAACCGCTGCTGAACACAGTTTTAATATCAGGTTTAAAGATCAGCCGCTTTCACGCCAAGAGCAGGACAAGGCAATAACATGGGCTCGATCCAAATATCAAAACAAGGATTAACTGTTTCCGTCCGGTCCAGCGCAGGAACATAACCAATCTTGGACAATGAGCCTAGAGAAATAACCCAACCGTGGATAAATAGGATCACTTCAGTATTCTTTTGTTATGTTAGAAGCCTACTCAGCATTTCTAGCAATAGCCGCCAGCTGTAAGCCTGAAGGATAGGCACCTTCTTCTTTTATCCGAGTAATAATCGCTTCTGAAATCGGAAAATTAAGCCGCTTTGCTAATGCTCGGACAACATCTCCTCGGTCAATAGTTCCGGCGACAGCATCGGCCGGCGACAGTACGGTAATACGTCGTAACTCATTTTCTTCAAGATCTGTAATTACTTGAGAAAGAGGTGTTTCTTCTCGTACATAGGGAACCTCCAATAGGGGATGGGCCACTTCTACCAGCGTCATTGTCTCCCACTGACTGCGTTCAATTTGCCGTAAATCATCTAGAGATACCATGCCTCGGTAGCGGCCATTGGAAGCGGCAAAGTAAATGGCAGGCTTTTCATTTTCATCTAGAAGTTGATTATCGGCAAATGCGCGAAGGGTTAGATTAGCATCGATCACTTTGAATTCACGTACACTCGCATCCCTAGCTCTAAGGCTAGCGATAGCATCTTGTAAGTCACTGACTCGGTTATAGGCACCTGCATTACGCACCGCAAACCAACCTAAAAGAGCAAACCAGAGAAGGCCGATTTCTTGAGTCGTTAGAAATAAATAAATGCCAATGGTGATTGCCGTCCAACCAAGCATCTGGCCTACCCGAGCGGCCCATCGCACTCCCTGTGCTCGACTACCGGTCATTTTCCAAACAAAGGCTTTAAGCACTTGCCCTCCGTCGAGAGGCAGCCCGGGAATCAGGTTGAATAGAGTTAACGCTAGGTTTAGTTGGGCAATTGTGCCTACCGATTGGGAAATGAGAGGCTGCTCTGGCAAGATGAGGTCGAGCGCACTCAGGGATAAGAATAGAAAAAAGCTGACTAATGGACCTGCGATCGCGACTTGAAATGCCTGCCCTGGGGTTTTTGACTCCTTGTCAATTGAGGCAATCCCACCAAACAAAAATAAGGTAATTGAGTTGACCTGAATACCTTGACGGCGAGCCACTAGACTATGACCCAGCTCGTGGAGTAGTACAGAACCAAACAATAGGAGAGCCGTTGATAGGCCCACTACACCTGCTACTGGCAAAGGAAAACCATCGTTTAGCAGATTGCCACCGTAGACAAATGTCAGCAAAAAGAGGATAAAAAACCAAGAGTTATCGACGAATAGGGGAATGCCGAAAATTGTGCCAACGCGCCAACCGGATTGCATAGTGATATACCTTTTATATGCCTAGGGATACTAGGAGCAGAATCATTAAATCGTCTTTCTAGACTAGAAGCTGGTCAGATTTCAAGAACTGCCTTCATTTTAATGAGGGGGTTTACCAATAGCGTTACTGGATTTCCGAATCTTTTTGAATTATTATCTATGCGCATCAAAATCTGTGGCTTAACTCAGATAGATCAAGCAGTTGCGATCGCAACGATGGGAGCCTCAGTCCTCGGTTTTATTTGCGTCAAACAATCCCCACGATATATCCCCCCTGAGACCATTCGAACGATTACCCAGGAACTTCCCCCTGTTGACCGCTTTGGAGTTTTTGCCAACGCATCTATCGAGTTCATTAAACAGACAGTGACGATAGGGAAACTAAGCGGCATACAGCTTCACGGACAAGAATCCCCAACGGATTGTCAATGCGTGCGCAGGGAATTGCCCCAAGTCGAACTCATCAAAGCCTTACGTATTCGAACGTCCCACGACTTAGTTCAGGTAAAAGATTATGCGCCCTACGTCGACACATTTTTACTCGACGCTTATCATCCAGACCAGTTAGGTGGGACTGGATATACCTTAGACTGGGAGTCCCTACGATCCTTTCATCCCGAAAAACCATGGTTTTTAGCGGGTGGACTACACCCTGATAATGTAACTAAGGCCCTCTCACTGCTATCTCCTGATGGCATCGATCTTTCAAGTGGCGTAGAACATGCCCCAGGAGATAAAAACCTTGTCAAAGTAAAACAGTTGATCAAAACCGTAAAGATCTTCTCTACTTGATACAGTTTGATACAGCCCGAGAGCATGTAACAAAATATCTCTAACCCTAACTCTTAATTACAGAATATACAGCTAGCTTCATGAGGAACAGACGGTGGTGATAGTTTGATTGCAGTCCTTATCGTTTCCTCTAGCTGCGCCCTATGTACAACGCTCAAAAAGATTGGTTAGGTGCATTTGTCATGGCCGCTCTCGGTGCAGGTATTATTACCTCATTTGCCGTGAGTCAGGGTCAAAATCCATTTGTTGGTCTCGGCATCACCGCCTTTGCTTCTATTGTCGCTGTACTCTTGGACCATCTTTGCTAGCGGGAAATGACTTCCTGTTCCAGCGATTGCTCCTGTCCAGCCAGCAGAAATACCTGCTGGCTTTTTTGATCAAACCTGTATTGAATAAGAATTCTTACAGCACAGAACTCGCCACATCAGACCAGCATCCGTAATGAAGCCTGACAGAGTTAGGCAAATGTAGCTCGCATCACTACATCATCAAAGTCCATATCGCCACCACCTGCCAAATCTTCAAAGCCGAAGGTATTGTCACCTATAAGCCGCACATGATCTGCGCCGTCGCTGTTGGCCCCTACATGCGTAAAGTAAATGGCAGGATCATTCGCCACATCACCATCTAACAAGTCAGCCACCGTTCCATCCACTACCAAAAATGTGGATAGAAGCTGTCCGCCTATAAGCTCGCTGGTATAACGAGTAGTCTCACTATTAATTCCGCTCAGCTCTAAATTCACTCGTTGTGCTAAGGCAGCTTCAACATACCCCGCATCTCCGGGGCTTAAAAGTAGCCCTAAAGCGTCCCGTACTTGACCTTGCTCATTCTCAATAGCAAATAGGCCAACTACACTATCTAATTTGGCTTCGCGATAAATATCGATTGTGGCCGTCAGCGTTCCTGTTTGAGACCGCAGGTCCAAGAGTTCAGAGTCAGTGGTTAATCCTTGTAGCGCTGCACCCACAGGCACAGTAGCCTCTACAGCAGTTGCATTAATCACTATCTGGTCAAAGATTCCAGTTTGGTCTTGGCGAAATCCTACTTGCACAGTCCCATCACTGGCAGTTTCTAATTCGACCACCGCTGGCTGTCCATTAACTCCCGTAATAGTGATAGTGCCACCAGCTCCACGGCGTAGACTATCCAAACTCCCTTCATCAACAATGGCAAACTGAAAAATGCTACCGGCTGTCGCTGCAATTGTTCGCTGAGGGGCCAACGCATCAATATCGCCTGCTTCAAGCGTAGAAAAGACTACTTGAGCTGTACTCAGCACCGCATCTATGTAGCCAGGATCGCTAGGGGACAGACCGTTGACCACACCATTCGCATCGGTAGCAAAAACAAGAATTTCCCTAACTTGTTCAGACGAATTTTGACGAATCGAAATTTCAATAGATACATCCTCAGTACCGCTAACGACCAATCGTTCGCCTTGGGCAAAAAGGCTGGATGATACGGGATTCGTAGGGCTAGTATCAGGTTCGTCATCATCTTGGTTGGTTACGGCCACTGATGTTGGTATGAGCGTACTGTATCGAGTATCTACACTCGTAACATTAGTGTTAATGATGTAATTCAAATCACCGTCATCAGTAGTATCATCAACGCCAGTCACTGTGACCGTTTGAGGCTGGTTCCAGTCAGCCGTAGAGAAAGTAATGCTGGGAATAATCGTCCCCTCGCTCCCATCGTTGCTGGTGAAATTGAGGGTAACAGCGGCACTAGGCTGACTTGTTAGCACTGCTGTGAAGGTATCACTTCCTCCTGACTCCGTAGTCAATAGACCTGTGATTGGTGACAATGTAATTCCGGCCGGAACCACCACACCTTCTACAGCACCAATGTCTACTATCGTTCCCACTACCCGAGCGAAAGGTACACCTCGCTGATCAACAGATATTGCTTCTACGGTATTACCGTCCCTATCTAGGTCAAAGGCATCGACAGGTACAGTACCGGCAGTACCGGCATCAATGACTGGACTACCCACTAATGGAGCATGGGTTTGAGTAAAGCCACCGTTCGCTTGTAAGGTGTCCAACTGTGGATCAAGGGGAGTGACAGCACTTCCTACCTGATCACCATTACTACCGTTAGTCAGGCCAGGCGTGTAATCGCCATTGCCAATCAGGTTATTACCAGCCGTTGTAGTGGAACCAGCACCAATAAAGAAGTTGATGTCAACGATGTCATCATTATCAACATTGGCCGCAATAATACTGTTAGTGACTGTTACAACACCAAAATTTGCGATGCCACCACCCGTATCATTCGGCTGTGCACTAACATTTTGAGACTCATTATTAGTAATAGTGCTATTGGCAATAGTAGCCGTTGCACGACCGATCACGATCCCTGGCGCTACCACATTAACGGTATTTGAAAGACCACCACCGCTTTCGGAAGCAATATTACCGCTGAGGGTACTATTCGTTAAATCTAGAATGCCGTCGTTACGAACGCCACCACCATTACGTGCTGTGTTGCCACTGAAAGTGCTGTTAATAATCGTGACGGATGCACCAGAGGCATTTAAAAGGCCACCACCACCGCTCGTGGTCGTAGTGCCAATGGACGTATTGTTGATGACACTACTATTGATAATGACTAACTCACCATTATTGCGAATCCCACCACCATCATCTGCAGCCTGGTTATCGCGAATAATTGTGTTCTGAAGCCTGAGCTTGCCACCCCCTTGATTGTAGACACCTCCACCATCGTCAACGGCATCTCCTCCCTGAATAATGACACCGTCAATTAGCGCCTCATTCGCAGTGCTCTGGGCGGTGACAACTGTATTATTGTCGCCATTACCATCAATAATCGTTTGATTAGCCTGCCAATCCCGTTGGTTACGGGTGGCTTCAGTACCATCAAAACCACCGTAGAGTTGAACGGCTTGATTGACGGTAAAGGTATCCGTGGGGTTATTCCCAGGACTGTAGGTCCCTTGAGCTAACCAAATCTCGTCTCCAGCGCTAGCGCTTGCCAGGGCTGTCTGCAAACTAGTGGCTGTTCCCCAGGAGCTACCATCGTTAGTATTAGGAGCATTCGCTTGAACATAAAAAATAGCCATAGTTTGCGATCGCAGTTAATGAGCTTTAGATCATCGGACTGACCACCTTAGATCGGAGTTCCATAAGCGCAGGGCAACTCCATTCAGGGGTACTGTTTTTCAACAGATAACAACCACTAGTGGATATTCAAACGCTGACATATCCGCTATGGCGTACCAATTTCCATTAACAAAGTACCCATTCCTAAATACCCATCACCAAAAAAGCCGGTAATTGCAGCATCACCGGCTAGAAAATATGTTTTATGTGGAGACGCCCTTTCAAGCAACAATCTAGTTCAGAGCTTCTAGGTAGTCACGAATACGGTTACGACGCTTGGGCTGACGCAGTTTCTGTAATGCCTTAGATTCGATTTGACGCACTCGCTCACGAGAGAGTTCTAGCGTTCGGCCAATTTCAGCTAGCGAGTAAGGAACACCATCACCTAAGCCAAACCGTAGACGAATGACCTCTTGTTCACGGGTCGTCAGATCAGCCAGGAGCTGCTGCAAGTCGCGACGCAGAGCATCACGCACAGCCAGTTCCTCAGGTGAAAGAGCATCGGTTTCAAGCAGATCGCCTAGCTCTGTATCCCGCTCTTTACCGACTTTCGTTTCTAAGGAAATAGACCGGGGCACCTTTAACAGTACTTCACGCACCTGGGGCGCGGTCATCTTAAGCTCGCGAGCAATATCCTCTACCGTTGCCGTCCGGCCTTTGGTCTGAGAAATTTTACGCTGAGCTTTTTTAATTTTGTTGAGCTTTTCAGTGATGTGAACTGGCAGGCGGATTGTACGGCTTTGGGTTGCGATCGCACGGGTAATGCCTTGGCGAATCCACCAGTAGGCATAGGTGCTAAAGCGATAGCCCTTGGTTGGGTCAAATTTCTCAACCGCACGCTCTAGCCCCAAAGTTCCTTCCTGGATTAGGTCTAAAAGTTCTAGGCCTCGATTTTGATATTTTTTGGCGACTGACACAACCAAGCGCAGATTGGCCTTGATCATGTGCTCTTTTGCTCGAACACCTTCATTACAGGCTTCATCAAGGTCCTGCACAGACATACCGACGATCTCAGCCCACTGACGCTTACCGGCTTGCAGCGTTGGTTTGAGATCCGTAGATTCAATGTCACATTCCTTGGCTAATCTCTCAAGAGAAGGGCGATGACCCAACTGAGCCGTCATGCGATCTCGAGTTTCTAACAACAAAACATAGGTTGTTAGAATGCCATCTTGTGACTCAGCTGCTTGTTTACGCTGCTCCAAAAGACTCATGTAGCCTTGGACCAACTGGGCTTCAGCGACCTCTTCATCCCTTTCCAATAGACGAACACGTCCAATTTCTTGTAAATAGAGACGAACTAAATCAGTCGTACGGCGTCCAGGGGCAACCGCCAATTTATCAACGTCTAGATTCTCCACAGTGCTATCATCATCCTTCGACAGCAGCATTTTAATATCGGTATCGCTAGGCTCTTCCTTAACAGGATCGACCGTAGCCAGAGCAACAGAGCTGGGGGCTGCTAAATCAGCATCTGCAGTAGTTTGATAAGACGTTGCATCCATAACTATGGGCGGTGTAGCTTTAAGAACAGTCAAGGCCGTCTAGCCCTCGTAGATATAGTATTCCCGGCCTAAGAAAGTGAGGAACAATCTGCAATATAGGGAGGCGTACTTTAGATAAATGTAAATCTGACGAGCTAGACTTATGCACCCATACTCAGGGTAAAGGTCTGTTGTCAAAGCCCAAGTGACTCACATCAAGGCAATATTAGGATCTACATCACTTAGCAAGCCTATTCCCGATTAATCGCAGCATCTAAACAATTACGTCAATAACTGTGTCGAGGGCTATATCTAACTAAATATCAACCACTGTTCAACACCTCAATCAGGACTAGTCCAGGTTTTTCAGTGGCACAATTTTACGAGAAATATCCTGATACATTCAGACGTTAGGACAGGCCATCACCTTTGGCACGCATTGATTTCAGAAAGCCCCGAGGGCCTCGTTCTTGCACTTGACACGCTGAAACCATTACAGGGAATTCATCATCTACTGTCGACTGCTTATGTTTGCTTCACGTGTAGCCAGTTACACTAGCTGACCGCTCTTCAAAAAGCTTAGCTTTCGTCAATCACAGCCTTGCGATCCAGCAATAACAGCTCGCGTAATTGATCCGTATCTAGCTCTGTCAACCACTGTTCCCCCGCTCCGACAACTTGCTCTGCCAGCGCCTTTTTACTATCAATCATGTCGTTGATACGCTCTTCTAGGGTGCCGCTACATACAAACTTGTGTACCTGCACATTGCGGGTTTGACCAATTCGAAAGGCTCGGTCAGTCGCCTGGTTTTCCACAGCCGGATTCCACCAGCGATCAAAGTGAAACACATGGTTCGCACGGGTAAGATTAAGGCCAACTCCACCCGCTTTAAGGGAAAGAATAAACAGCTTTGGCCCATTGGGATCTTGC
>JBCDFI010000053.1:0-16610 GCA_039178155.1 Cyanobacteria bacterium P01_H01_bin.105 | reverse complement strand
TTGCCACTAGTCAGGGACCATGCCTGACGGTACAAAAGCTCTAGCTCACTGCCAGATTTGCGAAAGACTTTTGCTTGGCCAAAGACAAGGCCTTGGAATAGACGATAGAACATCAGACTGACAATGGCGATAATCAGTCCAGTAGCAGTGGTAATCAGCGACTGGCCAATACCCGCTGCGGCTCCACTGGTGGCGCTACCAATGGCTAAGTCATTCAGGTCTAGGGAGCCCAGTGAACTCATCAGACCCAGGACGGTACCGAGCAGACCTAACATGGGCGAGACTGCGATCACCAGCTCTAGAACTTTATCGCCTCGACGCATAGCGGCTAGTTCTTCGTTGGCGGCTGTCTCTAGGGCTAGCCGAAAGACTTCGGGTTCTTGATCTTTGAGTTTGAGGGCCGCATAGAGAAAACGACCCATCGGTAAACGATGAGCCCGCTGAGCGATTTCGGTAGCGGCGGTCCATTCGCGACGAGCGGCTTCTAGCACACGACCGGCCACTTCACGCTCACGGGTGATGATGCGAGACCAAAACCAAATACGTTCAATAATTGTGCCGAGGGCGATTACTGATAGGACTAGCAGGGGCCACATGGCTATCCCGCCTCTGGCAAATAGTTCAGTAATGTTCACTCATTTTCTCCCGTAAGCTTTCTCTGACGCATGTTACCCTGCCGGGGCCATAGATCGGCCACTATTTTTAATACAGGCTTTTAGTACAAGTTTTTAGTACAAGCTGTTTTGTTGAGGGCTAGGTTTAAAATTTCATTGGCGCTGCGATCGCAAGCGCCCACCGTCCCCAACTGTTTTCTCATCGTCCTGTAGCCCTCCACCATTTTTTGACGCTGATCCGGATTGTTCAGTAGATTTAGCGCCATTTGGCTAATGACCTCAGGCGTTGCATCCCACTGCACAAACTCTGGCACAATCGGCTCCATATTAACCAGATTTACGGGCGAAACATAGGCCGCTGAAAATTTCAACACAAATTCTGCAAACCAGGCCGTTAGTCGGTTTAGCCGATACATAACCACCTGAGGCACTTCCATCAGAGCGATCTCTAGATTGGTGGTACCGGATTTAGTAATCGCCAGATCCGCCGCTGAAATTGCTGACATCTGCTCATCCTTAGCCACTGTCTGCCCGTTCAAACCATACTGTTTGAACGCGGCTTCTATGGTTTCGCGAAAAACTTCACGGGCCAGGGGCACCAAAAACTTCAGCTCAGGCATTTGTACCTGGAGCTGTTGGGCCGCCGCAAACATAATCGGCAAAATATAGGTCAGCTCTTGCTGGCGAGAGGCTGGGAGTAAGGTAATAACGCGATCGCTAGCCGCTAGCCCCAGCCGCTGCCGCGCCGCTTGTTTAGCTGATTCTGGACGATAGTCAGCAAATCGATCCAATAGAGGATGGCCCACCCAAGAAACCTGCCCCCCCTTAGATTGGTAATAACGGGCTTCCTCTGGAAAAATTGCCAGGATGAGATCAGAAATCGAGATTATTTTAGCCGTATCGCCTGGAATAGTCGCCCAAACCCAGAGGTGGGGAGCAATGTAGTATGCAATCGGCACCTTGGGAAACTGGCGGCGAATAAAGTTACCAATGGCCACGTTAGGCCCCATGTAGTCAATCAGTACGACCACATCGGGAGGTGCAGCTGTTAGATGCTGTCTGGCTTGTCGATTGAGCTTTAGAGCACTCCTGAGGTGGGGCAGCGCCTCAAGAAAACCAATGGAACTGACCGACACCGTATCGCCAATCAATTTAGCTCCAGCTGCCGCCATGCGACTACCGCCCATGGCACTAATCTCAACTGCAATTCCCTGCTGCGCCGCTCGTCGCTCCAAAGCGGTTACCAGCAGACTACCCTGCATATCCCCAGAGACTTCTCCAGTGTGGACAAATATCCGTAAGGGGCGTTTAGGCAAATTGTGAGTATTAGTAATAATATCGTTACGCTGCATCGTAAAAACGGCCTCTAGAGCTGGAGAACCTGAGCACTAAGACCGAGAAATATGCCGCCCTGGAATCACACCTCGTCGATCTTCTTTTTGGGACGCCACCAAAAATCGATGGAGGTGTTGCACATATTCGTTATTAGCAACAGAATCTAACTTATCGAGAGCTTCGCTAAAGGTCAGGCCCGAACGATAAAGCAGTCGGTAGGCCTGTTTAAGGCCTTGATAAACACGACCTGCTTCTAGATCGCTAATCCCCGAGCGTTTTAGACCAACCTGATTAAGTCCCCGTACCCGAGATGGGTTGCCTTCTACCATCATGTAGGGTGGCACATCGCGTTCAATTCGACTCATGCCCCCGACCATGGCATGACGGCCAATATGAACAAACTGATGGATACCAACCAGACCACTGATGCGGACATTGGATTCAATATGAACGTGACCGGCTAAGGCTACTGAGTTGGCAATGATAACGCTATCTTGAACAAGACAGTTATGGGCTACATGCACATAGGCCATCAAAAGATTGCCATTACCCAAACGAGTAATCTCACCAAGGCGGGTAGGCCGATTAATGGTGACATATTCGCGAATGTTGTTATCGTCGCCAATGGAGACCAAGCTCTCGGAACCGTCATATTTGAGGTCTTGAGGCTCTAATCCAATGGCGGCTCCAGTAAAAATGCGATTGCGCTGGCCAATTTCAGTGTGGCCATCCAACACCACATGGGGACCAATTTCGGTGCCTTTACCAACGCTGACTTTTTCTCCAATTACAGCGTAGGGACCCACTTTCACGCTGGAGTGGACGTGGGCCCTCGGATGGATGACCGCCGTGGGATGGATCAGAGCAGTTGGGAGCATTGGTTATGTGTTATTCAACCACAGAAAACATCAGGGTGCCTTCGCACACCAGTTGGCCATCAACTTCAGCTTTAGCCTGCATTTTGCCGAATTTTAGCCCGCGTACACTAAGCAACTCTGTGGTAATGACCAGCTGGTCACCTGGCACAACTGGCCGCCGAAATCGAACTTTATCAATTCCTGCAAACATACACAGTCCATTCACACCCGGCATTTGGGTTAGAACAATGCCGCCTACTTGGGCCATGGCTTCAACAATCAACACCCCTGGCATGATTGGACGCCCTGGAAAGTGTCCTTGAAAGTGAGGTTCATTAAAGGTGACATTTTTTAAACCAACGGCTTGTTTACCGGGAACATAGTCAATAATGCGATCCACCAGAGCAAAGGGATAGCGATGGGGTAACAACGCCTGAATCTGCTCTAGATTAAAGGTGATAGGGGCAGAACTCTCGGCGGCGGTCGGTTGAGAATCCTGATCGGCAGTATGAGCTTTATCTTGAATAACGGTGGCCATAGACGTTTTTTAACAGCAACGGCGTAGGTGTTCTCGGCTAAGCGGGAGCCGATGTTTCTGCACCAAAGACGACAGCTAACTGACGAGCTAACTGTACGTGCAGACTGTGACTAGCTCGATAAGCGGTCACATGCATCGTAGGGAGAACACCTAATAAACTGAGATCCCCTACTAAGTCTAAGAGTTTATGACGTGCCGGTTCATTTGCAAATCGCAGTGGGGGATTAAGCCAGCCGTTTTGATCGCAAACAAGAGCGTTTTTAAGACTGCCGCCTTTGATTAGACCCTGCGATCGCAACCCGTCAATTTGATGGGCCATGGCAAACGTGCGTGCCGGAGCTACCCGCTCAGCAAAGTCTCCACTAGCCGGTGCCCAGCTATGCCACTGATTGCCAATGGCCGCTACTGGAAAGTCAATCCCATAGCTAAAACGCAGTTCTGAAGCAGGTAGCGCGGTTACATAAGCATCCCCCTCCTGCACAGTGACTGGTTCGAGAAGTTCTCTGCGACTCCGTGACACTGCCTGCTCCACTGTTCCTACCGATGCAATCAACTCACACCAACCTTGGGCAGAGCCATCTAGCAGCGGCACCTCAGGCCCATCGATTTCGATGCGAGCATTGTCTATGCCGGCGGCCCATAGTGCAGCTAGCAGATGCTCGACCGTTCGTACCTGCTGTCCTTCAGCCTGCCCTAGCTGGGTTGATAGCCGCGTTTGACTCACCGCTAGAATATCAGCTGAAATCCGCCCAGAGTCAGAGTCTGTGCGAATAAAATAGCGACCGCTATTAGCCGTTGCCGGTAATAGTGTCACCTGGGTTATCTGTCCTAGGTGTAGCCCTACCCCTGTACACGTTACAGGAGCAGCCAGGGAACGTTGCCAGCCTGCTCCCGCTACCACCATTAGAAGCGTTCTCCGATACCAAAGTGGATGCGACCATCGCCATCGTCACTAAAGCCATAGTCTAGGCGCAGAGCCCCTAAGGGTGTCTGTACTCGAACACCGGCACCGTAGCCAAATCCATCGCCGGGCTTGCCACGAATGACCGCCGGATCGCCAGGAACATTGTTGCCAGTTCCTAAATCAGACCCATAGTCAACAAATAAAGCACCACCTAAGAAAGAGGTGAATAGCGGAAAGCGATATTCAGCCGTTGCCTGCACAAAAGAACGACCGCTACCTAACTCTCCTTCATCGAATCCCCGCACTGAATTAGTTCCCCCCAGAGAGAACGCTTCATAGGGAGGCAGATCGCCAATAACTGTGCCCCCTTGCAGGTTTAAGGCAATGGTTTGAGGCCCGTCACCAAACTTGACAAACTTAACCGGTAGATAGCGGCTATAGCTAGCCCGTACCCGGTTAAAGAAAATGGTACCGTTACCGACCGGAATTGTTTGCTCTGAGCCCAACCGCAGTAAACTACCGCTGGTGGGAGCCAGGGGATTATTGCGCTGGTCCCAAACAAAGCTGACGGGAATACTTAAGAGATCATCACGTCCATTACCACTGAAGCTAAGGTCGTTGCCAAATTGATCTTCAGGTGAAAGGTCGCCATCGCTGTCTCGAATCGAAATACGCTGATAGTCTAGACCTACCGAACCGCTCCAGCCATTGTCTAACGGACGGCCAAAAGTAACGCCACCCCCAAGCCGATTAATTCGGGGAGTGTCACCATTGGGCAGATCCACATCGGTATCACCTCCGTCAAAAATCAGGGAAATGGAGCGGCGGTTAAATCCATTCACTGTGTAGGATGTGCGATGTGGATCACCGGCTATCCAAGGATCGGTAAAGCTAACATCAAACAGTAAGTCGCTTTCACTGAGCTGGACCTCAGTTCGTAATGTCTGGTTGTTGCCTCCTAGGTTGCTCTGCTGATAGCTGACACTACCAAAGACATCACCCCGAAGGTTAAAGCCAACGGCAGCACCGACCGATCCTGTGTTGCTTTCATCAATGTTGACCACCACTTTGACCTTACGAGGATCTTCATCCCCAGGGTCTAAGGAGAGGCGAACATCATCAAAAATGCCTAGGCCAAATACCCGCTGCAGATCTGCTTGAATGTCATCTTGTCGAAAAACATCACCGGGCTGGGTGTCAAATTCACGGGTGACGATAAAGGGACGGGTTCTACCGTCAATGGGTTCGCCTTCTGCATCAACGCTATTACCGTCTTCGTCAATGTAGCGAACTTCAATCGACTCAATCACGCCTTCAGCGACGATTAGGGTAGCTACCCCGTCATCTGATACTTGGGGGGCTGCGGTGACTTGAGCCAAGACATATCCTTGGTCACGGTACCATTCGTTGAGTTCTAAAATGCCGTCTTGAAAATCAATCAGATTGAGAATCTGGCCGTACTGCTCGCCAAAGATTTCATCGACTTTCTCAGTGGGTAGAACACTTTCATTCACCCCGTCTGTTCTGACATCTACACCGGTCAAGATGGGATTAGGCTGCACCCCAAATACAACCCGTACCCCCAGATCGGTATCCTCGGGTCTGGCTCTAACATTGGCAAAAAAGCCGGTGGCAAAAACGTTATTGATGTCTTCTTGCAACTGGCTACGGGTGGCTGTTCGACCAGGGCGCAGTGTAATGGCTCGATAGACAATATCTTCGAGTTCAGGATCGAGAGGGCTCTCATCTAAGGTAACAACGTCTAGTTCGGCAACCAGTACCTCTACTTCCTCCTCCTCGGCTGGTGTGTCTTCGACGACGTCCTCATCAGTCGGGCTTTCGGGAGCTGCTGGTGCGTCTTCGGGAGCTGGCGTTGTTTCAATTGGCTCTGAGGGCTGAGTCGGTTGACCGATGCCTTCTAGCAGACGCTCTAATTTTTCTTCGGGTGTTTCGTCCGTATCTTGAGCCAGCACAGCGTCATCAGCCACTGACTCAGCCAGTTCATCGGATTCTGAGGCTGCTGCTTCTATTTCAGCGGTTTCGACAACAGCTGCTGTCTGCTGCCCAGGCAGAATCGCTTCTGGAGGAAGCTCTGGCAGCTGACCCAGAGTCTGAGTTGCATCAGCGGCTAGCTCGTCGGTTACTAGCTCGTCGGTTGCTAAAGCATCGGCTGTTGAAGACTCAGCCACGTTAGCCGCATCTACTGCGAGTACGGGCAATCCAAACCCCAACAATGTTGCAACGGTGCAACAGGCCAATAGAGTCGGCGAAAAGCGCATAGGCGGAAAACGTACTCCTTACACCACATAGAACCAGCAGCTCTGAAGAGCTTCTGTTAATGACATACACTAAATCCGGCTTAGGGGTCTATAGCTAAGGCTCAAGCAACCCCCCTCCATTTTTCCAAAAGCACCGTTTTAGATATCTGTTTTGGATATCAGTGGACATCAGGAAAAATGTGAACAGAATTTAATAATTTTCTGAAAGATTCTACCGCACAGTCTCCCTCAGTGCTCAATTTGTATGTGCCAGAATTCGATCCAACACCTGTTGATACCCTGATTCCACATCGCCTAAATCTTGGCGGAATCGGTCCTTATCCATGACTCGACGAGCTTTGTCGGTTTCGTTTTGATTCCACAGACGACAAGTATCTGGGCTGATCTCATCGGCCAGGACTAGGGTGCCGTCAGTCAGAGTGCCAAATTCTAGTTTGAAGTCGACTAGGGTAATGCTACAGCTGTTAAAAAAGTTTGTTAGGACTTGGTTGATTTGTTTGGCCATTTGCTGCAGCTGGGCAACGATATCGTCGCTAGCTAGCTCCATCGCTCGGATGCGATCGCACGTCAGCAGCGGGTCCCCCAAATCATCATTTTTGTAGTAAAACTCCACCAGTGGCGGTGTCAGGACAGTTCCCTGGTCTATTCCTGTCTGTCGACACAGACTGCCAGCTGCTAGATTACGCACCACCACTTCTAGGGGCACAATGGTCACCGGTTTGACCCACATCTCCCGCTCATTGGGAGATTTAATCCAATGGGTGGCAATGCCCTGAGCCTCTAATAGCTGAAACAGGTGAGTGGATATGGCGTTATTAATGCGGCCCTTGTTGGTGATGGTGCCCCGTTTCTGAGCATTAAAGGCTGTGGCATCGTCTTTGAAATAGGTCACCAATACCGCCGGGTCTTCGGTGGCGTAGAGAATTTTTGCTTTGCCTTCGTAGAGCTTTTTGCGCTCAGCCATAGCGTCTCCCAGGGGAAATTTGCACCGCTCATTTTAGCGTGAGACGCTCCATGATCTTATGGGCCAATCATCACTTGGCAGCCATCATTTTGCGGTCATTACTTGGTAGTCATCACAAAGACCCCGTCCCAATCCGCTGCAGGTGGATTCGCCAAGTATCCATGGATACGAGCGATGTGAATCTCTACCGCTTTGTCTTGGGGACGCATAACCTTGGCTCGCGTGAACAATTCTAGCGCCCGAGTAAACTTTTGAGAGGTATAGGCTTTCCGGGCTTGCTGATAGAGGTCCAAAAAGTCCTGAGTTCGTGTATCTAACTTATGATTCTGTCGGCTGCCGATTAGCTCGTAAATTTTTACCGGTTTAGTTTTTCCTTTGACCCGTGTTAGATCTAGCTCTCTGACCCAAACCAATTCACGGCAACGCTCATAGGTGTGCTCACTCATGACGATGTCACAACCATATTGTTTGGTGACACCTTCTAATCGGGAACTGAGATTTACGCCGTCGCCGATCACCGTATACTCCATTTTACGGCGAGAACCAATATTGCCAGAGACGACTTCTCCGGAGCTAAGACCAATGCCGATATTGATTTTTGGCTGACGGCTGGCCTGCCGAGAACGATTAAAATGCACTAGCCGTTCGCGCATATCTAAGGCAGCCTCTACGGCTGACCAGCCATGGTTTTCTAAGGGTAGTGGTGCGCCAAAGACGGCCATTAAGGCGTCCCCGATAAATTTATCTAAGGTGCCCTGGTGGTTAAAGACCGATTCCACCATGGTTTCAAAGTACTCGTTGAGCATTGAGACCACCTGGGAGGCTTCCAGGCTCTCGGTGAGGGTGGTGTAGCCTCGAATATCGGAAAACAAGACGGTGACATCCCGTCGCTTGCCCACCATCAGAGAATCTTCTCCTAGAGCCATGACCTGCTCGGCGACACTGGGGGTCATGTAGCGATAGAGCGTGGTCTTCATTCGCTTTTCTTGGCTGATGTCTTCGAGCACTACCAGACCACCTCGAACGCCACCACCCGGATCGGTTAGGGGGTTGACCGTCAGGTTAATGCTGTGTTCTAGCTGATGGATAGCTTGGGAGGCCATGATCGGTTCAGTTTTCTGACCCCAGAGATAGTACGTCAGGCTAGTATCAGTGTCTTTTTGGGGAATAAAGGTAGATGTTTTACGGCGGATCTCTGCGGGTACCAGCAGGGCCTGCTGGTCATTGATGGTCGCAATAGCCACCTGTAAGGTTTGCTCTGGCACATACTGCTGCGTACCAAATTCCAAACTGTCTGCTAGACGCGATCGCAAATTTTCAATCGGCACCACTTCCCACAGCAAGCGTCCCTTCAGCTTTTCTTCCCACGTTTTCTGTAGGTTCTCTGGCGAGTCATTGGCATCCACTGTTGAGGCCTCGATCGGACATCCCAACAGGCTTAGAGCTGCCTCATTGATCGTCACAATCCGTCCCCCCATATCGGTGGAGATCACTGCATCTGAGAGGCTCTGGAGAATATCCTTTTGGTACTGTTTTTCCACCAGTACATTTTCATAGAGCTGAGCATTTTCCAGGGCGATACCGGCCTGGGTATTAAATGCTCGCATAAATGATTCATCTGAGCGGGTAAACGAGCCCTGCATTTTATTGATCAGCTGGGTGACCCCCATGATCTTGCCCGATGAGTTAAACACCGGCATACATAAAATGCTGTGGGTGCGGTAGCCGGTACGATCGTCGGCTGAGCTATCAAACCGGCTGTCCTTATAGGCATCAGGAATATTTAGGGTCTCGCCCGTGGAGGCGACGTAGCCCACAATACTATCTTTGTCATTGGCTTGATGCAGTTCTACGAGCTTACTACCATCGGCACTTTGCACCTTAGACCACAGCTGATTACCATCCATGAGCCAGAGAGTACTGCGATCTGCCTGCATGAGTTTACGAGCTTCGGCCATGACCGACTGCAGGGTAACCTCTAGCTCCAAACTCTGTTCTAGAGATGAAATCGCATTGAGTAGGGCATTGAGGCCTTTCTGGGTCCGAGCTGCTGTGTAGAAGGAGTTACAGCTTTCTAGCAGTACCCCAATGGAGCGTGCAAAGGATTCAAATTCTTTTTCATCTTGCAGTGTAAACCGACTGTCCCCAATTTTATTGAGTAGCTGCACCACTGCCACAACGTTGACACCGTTGCTAAAGATGGGCATGCACAAAATATTTCGAGTGTGATAACCCGTTTCCTCATCTGTGGCCCGGTTAAATCTAGGATCGTCGTAAGCGCTGGGAATATTGAGGGTTTTTCGAGTCTCAGCCACATAGCCTGCAATCCCCTTACCCATTGGGATCCTGATTTCGACCGCTTTTTCCCCTTCACCCTGGGCAATTTTTGACCAAAGTTCTTGATTTTCATCATCCACGATGAAGATAGTAGTACGGTCGGCCTGAAGGATCTGACCGATCTTGAGGGTAAATGCCTCCAGCAGTTCTTCTAGCAGTGTTTCTAATGATTGATTATTAATCAGGTTGATCGCTTTGAGAAAATACTCAAATTCTTGAATGATCAACTCCAGCAGCTCAATAAATCTAGGCTTAGATAAATGCCGAACCTGAGCCTTGAGACGACCAGGCATGGCACCTTCCTGTGACAAGCGGGTCAACGTGCTATCTGCAGACGACTGAGCCATAGTTATTTATACGAGTTAGCCAAAATTATAAATTAACGGACGTTGCTGAGTTTTTAGGACGCAGCAAGTTAGAGACTGCTGTGAGCGTTCTCTTAAGACCTATAGAAAACTGCGATTACACTAGTTTGCCCTCGACAGCTTCCCCTCTAGTTTAATCAGTTTGGCCAGATTGACTAATCGCTCCCTCCGGTCTCAGACTTAAGCAAGGGAAATGCGATCGCATCGCGAATGCTAGGAGAATCCGTTAGGAGCATGACCAGCCGGTCGATCCCCATGCCCATCCCCCCAGTGGGTGGCATACCATATTCCAACGCTGTAATGAAGTCCTCATCTAGACTTTGGGCTTCGAGATCGCCTGCTGCTTTTTTGGCTGCCTGCGCCTCTAGCCGCTGACGTTGGTCAACTGGGTCCGTCAGCTCTGAAAAACTATTCGCCGTTTCTCGACCAACGATAAACAATTCAAATCGTTCGACTAAACCTGGTTTATCCCGATGGGGTTTAGCCAATGGAGAAATCTCCACCGGATAATCGGTAATAAACGTCGGCTGAATTAGTGTAGTTTCTACGGTTTGTTCAAACGCTTCGTTTAATACGTGACCAATGCTAGGACAGTCGTCAACGCCATGAAGCCCCGCAGCTTTGGCCGCAGCTTTGGCCGCTGCTAAGTCAGTAAATTCAGCAAAGTTAATCCCGGTCTTTTCTTGAACCGCGTCGTGCATGGTGATGCGCTTCCACGGTGTACTCAGATCGATCGCTTCACCTTGATAGGTAATCTGAGTGGTCTCCAGCACCTCCTCAGCGGCATTAACAATTAGAGCTTCAGTAATGTCCATCATGTCGTGATAGTCAGCGTAAGCCTGATACAGCTCAATTGAGGTAAATTCTGGATTATGGCGCGTAGAAATGCCTTCATTTCGAAAGATGCGACCCATTTCAAAGACGCGCTCAAACCCGCCTACAATCAGCCGCTTTAGGTGCAACTCTGTAGCAATCCGCAGATAGAGCTGCATGTCGAGGGTGTTGTGATAGGTCACAAACGGTCGAGCATCGGCCCCTCCGGGCTCGGCCTGTAAAACCGGGGTTTCGATTTCAATAAAGTTTTGCTGGTCTAAATAGCGCCGAATTGATGCGGTAATCAGCGCCCGCTTGCGAAACGTGTCCCTGACTTCAGGATTGACAATCAGATCAACATAGCGCTGACGGTAACGTTTGGCCACATCCGTCAGACCATGCCATTTATCTGGCAGTGGCAGTAGAGACTTCGTCAAGATTGCATAGCGACTCACCTTGACCGATAGTTCTCCCTTATCGGTGCGCTTGATGGTGCCTTGGACACCTAGAAAATCGCCCACATCGGTCAACTGCTTCAGGTGGGTAAATGCCTGCTCATCCGTATCGGCCATTGCCGCCTGGATTGTCTTTTTATCTAGAAAGAGCTGAATAGAGCCGGTCTCATCCTGGAGGGTAAAAAAAGCAAGTTTACCAAAGACTCGCCGAGCCATAATTCGACCGGCAAGGCTGACATCAAAATCTGCCTCTTCCCCTGTCGGTAAATCAACAAATTTTTCCTGGAGTGCTGCTGCTTGATAGGTCACATCCCAGGTATAGGCATATGGATTGAGCCCCAGCTTTTTTAAGTCACTCACCTTTTGTAGACGGGCAGCGCGAATTTCGCGGGGACTTTGATCGTTAGGCTGGGAGCTGGCCATGCGTTAAAGGTCAGTAGTTGTGCAGGTGTTAATTGTATGGGGGCAATGGCACTACCGCAATGAAGTGGAGGTATGCCCGCAGGGCTGCTGGGAGATACAGTATAGCCAACTAGTGAAACGCAAAAGGTGAATCAAAGGCTAATCAGAAATGTGTTTAGCTAGGATCTGCGCTACTTTCTCAGGGGTTGGGGGTTTAGCTAAAAAGTCATCTGCACCCACCATCTTGGCTCGCATACGATCAATCATGCCGTCTCGTCCGGTCAAAATAATAATCGGGATGTCATAAAACGCTTCCGTGCGTCGCAGAAACTTACACAGCTCATAGCCGCTGATGTTGGGCATCGTAATATCTAAAAAAATTAAATCGGGTCGATGCTGAGTCAGGATGGAAATTTGCTCAACGGGCTTAGTGATGGGTAAAACTTCATAACCCAGGGGTTGTAAGAATTCTGCCATGACTTTGCTGACTAGAGGGCTATCGTCAATACAAGCCACTAATCCCTTGGCCAACACCTGATTGGCCACGGAGCGAGGTGCCACATAGGGGGAAGGAATATCTGCAATTGGCTGCAGATCTATCCAACCTTGATACACCAACGGCACCAATAGCTTAATCACATCGGGGAGTGAATATTGGGTTTGAGCGGCCATATCCCAGAGGGTAATGTTGCCCTGTAGCCAACGGCTCATTCGCTCATATTTGATCGTTGAAAGATGAGCCTGTAAACCTCTCTGATTGAGGACCACGGGTGAGAGATAGGGCAGGTCATATTCTGCCACGGTGGATAACGGGTCTTCTAATAAGGGGGGCCACTGGTCATAGATAGTTTGAGATCGCGCCAACGCCGTCTGAACCGACAAAAACATGACCTTCTGAGCCACCATCCGATTTGGATTCCATTGCACATCGTTGGCTGGGTACGTCAATAGGCTGAGTACCACCTCATCGACAATGCTCTGAATAATGACTTTAGCCTGATTAAGAGAAATGTAATTTCGCTGAATGGCCTGATTAATAAAATCTACTTCCCAGTAATCATCGGGTCTCCGCATCTCAGTAAACCAGCTACTGGAGAACTGCTCACTATGGCGACGTAGGGCACGATACCAGCGCCGCACCGGATGTTGTCCACCCGTCGCGTAGATTAACCGTCCTGAATAAAAATAAAGCTTCCAGGACTTGTTTGTCGTTGCACCGACCACCAGCTCGCCCGTGCGATGCTGCATAGCCAGTGTTAATAGATACTTGGATAAAGATTGGGCCTGGGTCAGCATATGAATATACTTGGAGGCTTGATACTGAGAGGCTTTAGACCTGCCTCTAGTACTATGTCAAGCAAAAAAAACTAAACTCAGGAGCAAGACTGCTCCATCATGCACCTTAGGTCTAGTTTTCCCAGAGTTAGGCAAACACAGCTATTTTGACCCTAGAGACCAAGATTTTCTCAGACTCCCAAAGACTCCCAAGATGCCGACCTAAGCCCCTTACCTAGATCGGGCTAGTTCTTTCGTACCCTGGTTGGCAGCCGTACCTGCAGAGACGCCGACATCGGTGGTGCATCCGTGCTGTAGCTCCCATACTTTTAGGGTGATCAGATACTCATAAAATGCCTGGAGCATACACCAGGTAAATCCGGCCCGACCGTCTAGGATGCCACCTAGGAAAAAATACATGTACATAAACCGTACCAATGGTCGTAGGGGCATCCGTAGCGAGAGATCCTTAAGGGCGCGGCGGCGTTCTACCTCGGAGCGCCCTAAAAATAGTGCCCGCCAGTCTACACCGTGGTCCGATAGCTGCTTGAGGGTTTCGGTAGCTTCATCACTGGAGTAGCGGTTGTGTTTCTCAAGCCAACGTCCAAACCCTTTGCTGCAGGTGTAGTGGGGATAGGTGGCTTTGAGAAATCCGGTGGTCCCTTCACAGACTTCGCGTTCGGTGTGGCCGTAGTCGTCAAACCAGACATGCTGTTTGTCGAGCAGCCGTAGCTGATAGCGTGGATACTGGGTGCTGTAGCGAATCCAATGGTTCATGAACATAACCCGTTCAGCAGCGTAGTAGCCCACATGCTGCCTGGACTGAGCGGCGGCTATGCATTCATTTAACAGCTCCGGCGTCATGCGCTCGTCGGCTTCTAGAATGTATACCCACTCGTATTTAGTGGGTACGTTGCGCAACATCCAGGTGCGCTGTTTGCCATGGCTTTCAAAGGCATGCTGGACGGTACGAACGGGATAGCGCTGAGCGATTTCTAGGGTGCGATCGCAACTAATCGAATCGACCACAATGACATCATCCGAAACCAGAGCTGACTCGATACACGCGGCAATGTCTCGTTCTTCATTGTGGGTCAAAATAAAAATCGAAATCATCGCGATGCCCCAGAAATCACCTAGCGATCTAACTATTAAGAAACACTCAACCGGCCTTTTTTGTCAGCTCTTCTGACAAGATTGCCCGTAATAGTCTACGCGCACACCAAAAAGACGGACTACCTACAGAATATTTGGTTTAGTTTGACTAGCCCATGAAGGATTGCGTAAATTCAGGCAAAATTAATGTACACGAGCTAGCGCTTCAAATAATTAAGGTTTGCTAGAAAAGACGGATGTTAAATAGGCGTTGCGTCTGTACGTGACGGTTTGGGCGTAGTCTTGTTCTGGAGCATCACTGGTCTAAAGTTTTTAACCGCTGGTATGCAGCCAGAGTTGGGTTTGCTACCTCAAAGTCAACACAGTCAATGGCTTCTTCTGAGAGAGCCTGAGTTGGATGAAGCGGGCACTTGAGAACGGCCTGATTAGTAAAAAAGCTACAGCTGGAGCACGGAATTCGGTGCATGGTCTGGGCACGCTGCACACCGTCACGAGTGGCTGCGACGACTTGCCAGATGCCTAAGATCACCATCGACCAAGCGATTACGATGCAGATGGGTCCAAGATATGGCTGCAGCCAGTTCATGACGTACAACACAATAACGTGAACGAATTGTAAAAGCTGATACATATGCACCTAATAATTCCTTGCATATCAGCTTAAAGGGCGAATAAAATTCGCTACTCAGAGTGAAAATATTTGTAGCAAAGCACGCCTTCAAAACAGTTCGCACAAGGTTAGAGACGATCATGCTGGCCAACTCTAAACTCTATTGACTGTGAAATTTCTATCCTCTGATCTCACCCAATCGGATGAGCCGATCGTAGGTGTTTGAGATCGCACCATCACAGCAACACTAACGATCAGTAACACCAGAGTTTGAACGTTAATGTTTAACATCGAAATAACAACGACTGCCTCCTTAGGAGTGATGATTTGGGGGGCTGAAATGACTGTAGTAGAGACAAATAAAAGCATTGGCCCTAGTCACCATCAGGTCAAGCCTTTAGCACCTTATAGCCCAGGTGTTGACCGTAGTATTGTTTCCAGTATTGTTTCCAGTATTGTTGCCCCCTCGATTGGACAGGTCAACCAGGAGAACAGCACAGCTGGTAATGACAAACTACTGAGAACCAAGGATGACAACGTACTACGGGGCAAAGCCGATCAAGATCAACTGTTGGGTGGAGCCGGTCGCGATCGGCTCTTGGGTAGTCGTGGCCAGGATTATCTCCATGGTAGTGAGGGTAATGACCGTCTCCTGGGTAGGGCAGGCCAAGACCAACTCATCGGTGGCAGCGGCAACGATGTACTCCTTGGCCACAAGGGAGATGATCGCCTATTTGGTCAATCGGGTCGCGACCATTTACGCGGTGGACGCGGTCATGATCAGCTCAATGGTGGGACCGGGCATGATCGACTGTTTGGTGGGACCGGTTGCGATCGCCTAATCGACAAGGATGGCGGTGATCGGCTAGTGGGTGGTGCCGGTAACGACGAGTTTTGGATCGGCAACGGGGTCCAAGGTGTGACCCAAATTCAAGATTTTCAGGTGGGTCGCGATCGCCTCAGGTTTATGCAGTTAGGCATCACCTATGAGGACCTAACATTTGAGCGACAAGATCGTCATACCGTGATATCCGTTCAAGATCAGCAATTAGTTCACCTCAAAAATATCTACCCTAGTCAGCTTCAATCCAGTAGCTTTGACTTTGGTGATACTACTTTAATTCCCACCTTGAAAACAGCCCTTGATACCTCCCTTGCTCCCGGTGCAACCCTAGCTGTTGTCATGGGTGACGGCTCGGTTTGGAGCGGGGCGGCTGGCATCGCTGATCTCGAAAACGGAACACCGATGTCGGTAGATGCCACCATGGACATTGGTAGTATTACTAAACCTATGGTGGCCGTCACCCTGTTGCAACTGATGCAGGAGGATAGGGTAAGCCTAGATGATACGCTGGGCCAATGGCTGCCAGACGTATCAGGAAAAATTGAGAACAGCGAGACTATAACCCTGCGTCAATTACTCAACCATAGCAGTGGGATTCCAGACTTTCTCGACGATGATTTTTTAGCGGCTATCGTTTCAGATCCTGATCATATCTGGATGCCAGAAGATTTTCTGCAGCTTGCTTATGGGGAGTCCAGTGACTTTGCACCGGGAGAACGCCACAGCTACAGCAATACTAACTATACGCTCCTAGGATTGATTATTGAGGCGGTTACTGGAGACACGCTGGCTGGGCAGTTGCGATCGCGCATCTTTGCCCCCCTAGGCATGAACGATTCTTCAGTTGTCTCTGAAAGCTCAATGCCCGGTGACTTTCTACGAGGATATCTTGACTTAGCCGA
>JBCDFI010000052.1:0-16683 GCA_039178155.1 Cyanobacteria bacterium P01_H01_bin.105 | reverse complement strand
CCTTTACCGGCAACATGAATAGAAAGATGCTTTGGTAATTCAGGATAGACAAACTTAAAAAACCATCGCAGTCCTTCTTCATTAAATTTCCAAGTCCAACTGCCAATTAGCCCAATATCAAATCTCTTCTCAATTGTTTTTTCAAATATTTTCTCTGGTCCCAGCGGCAAGTCTAAAACTTTGACATTATTGTCACCTTTAAGCCGAGAAAAATAATTGCCATCATGATTAGTCAAAGTCCAAACCTCTGAAACTTGTTTTGTAAGTTCAGATTCCATTTTCTCAAGCATTTTGGCTTCTCGTGCATAGAGCCATTTTGTTAGAAAATTATTAGAGCTGTTGACATGACTTGAATATATTTCATGTTCAATATTATGAGCAATAAAGATGATCTTACTCTTACCACTGACTAGATTGGCTAACCAGCCAAGCTGAGAGTGATCAATGAAGATCACATCATATCGATTAGCTCTCAAGAGAGACTTAACTAACCTTATATACACCTGTGAATAATATTTAGCAGCTGAATAGGGTAACCCAACTACAAAACTAAAAACCAGCCAGAACATGGCGTATACGTTTGCATGACGTGTCTCTATATAACGTTTTTCTACTAATAGTTCATCAGGCTCTTGCTCAAAACTATCATTTTTTCGCATGTAGCCTACTACTGAGACTTTATAACCATTATGCTTCAGCCCATCAATAAAAGCTTGAGATGCTACTTCACCACCAGTTTTTCTCTGGCTAGGAAGCTGCGTAGTTAAAAACAAAGCATTAATTACTTTCATTGGTATACAGACAAATTTTACTTGAATAGGACTTACGCAGAGGCGAGCTGAATAGTCGGTTTTCTGCGTTGTTAAACCAGATAATCATTGAATAGTCCCCATTTGATATAGCAAAGTGTATATCTTGTTTATCGCCTGTGCATTTAGTCTCGCTTCAATTAACAGTGTCAAGCCAATATGGTTTTACTGAATTACAGTGAGACGCAATTGGCAGTGTTCCAAGCTCAAAACCTGTTTTCTCTCAATATAAAATTTAATCTGTTAATGGTAGCTACACACTTTTGTATACTCACTGTTGACTTTTCGTCCGAAAACTTCGGTGACAAAAGATTCCACGGTGTGGGTTCACAATAAAACCTGAGAAAATTTCATTTTACGTCTTTATAAAAATTTCTCAGCTTAACGACCTTGCTATTAGTTTGCTCATTTTTACGTTTAGACTAAACTATCTTCTCATTGCAGAGAACATAGTATCTATGGAGTGCCTACTTGACATTCTCACTTCAGAAAACAGTAGTAGACCGTATTAGGCAACTCAATGAGCAGTAATAATGATTTAGCAGTATGTGGTCGTATATCAACATCCCATGAATAGGAAAAAAATTTGTGATGCGCTAATTTACAAGTATTTCGCTAATGTAGCCAAATTTACTCGTATCATTTTTATCCGATGCAACCAACAGTCAATAGATCAGAACTAATTTATTTTAGAGTTGATATAGCCTCTGATGTCTCTAATCACTGTTTGGAATTACAGATGTATTGGCAGCACAAAAAATTGATGGTAGATGAATGATATTTATCGATGATACTGTCCTAGATAAGAACCTAATGATAGGTGTTGATATACTCGAACTGATGTCCTGTTCTTCCTGAAATGACCGAAATTGCACCATTAATGTTCCTTGATAGGCTGTTGCCATGTTGAAGAATCCACTACCTTATTCCCAAGCAGTTTACCCATGAGCAGATCACTTCGAGCATGACCTAAGCTCAAAACATACATGGAGGGCAAAAGCCTACTCAAAGTAGTTATCAAACTCAGCAATCCTCGACCTGCACCTTCAGTAAAAACAAGTCGGATTGTTAGTGAGTAAGTCAAGGTTGTTAGAACAAATAGAGACGCATCAAAACATAACACAGTAATGCATAGCAAATTTGTGATGTACCAGGGCATAACCCAAGCCCGAGCAAACAGTATTAGGCCAAAGATAGACCAAGCAAAATTAAGAACTACATCACGTTCAGTCGCTGCTGGATTGAACCAAAGTCTTAGACATTGCCAGGCATAATAGGCAAGGAAACCAAGAGTTGTAGCCAGACTGAGGTTAGCTATGATTGTGGCACGAGACGAAGGTGAAACTACTGGAATGTAGATTAAGAGTATATCTAGAAAGTGATGAATCGAATTTGCAACCCCTCCCAAATCGGGGGAAACAAAACTCAACCAAGTTTCGACCGTTGGCAAAATGGTTATAGAAAAACCCGCAATAATTATCAGGGATAAAACAAAGCTTATAAATATATCAATATATCGGCGTTTACCCAACAAAAAACAAACTGCTAGAGGTATGCATAGCAATGGTAGCGTTTTGATTAAAAATCCTACCAAAGCAGCCAATATTGAAAGAACATAATTCTTTTGATAAAGAAAGCCAATAAATGCGATTAAAGTTAGAGAGATAAAGACATCAACATGCGCATCTGAAACATGTTCAATTAGAATCAACGGATTAACCAAGTATGCAAAGGTTAGAATTTGACAATGCTGAGACGTATAGAGCAATCGCCAAATAAGATAGGTATTGCCTATATGGCAAAGTAAACACAAAGCCTTAAAGACATATACTCCTATAATTGGACTTAAATTTATCAGTATTGAAGCAGGCATAAAGATCATAATGCCCACTGGACCATATGCAGTCGTTACCTCTTCGCTAATCCAGTTGTGTAATGGATTAAGGCCTGAATCAAAGGCATTAACTGTAACTAGGTAAGGATTAATTCCTTTTAAGGCCATCAATCCATAATGAAGATAAAGATAGATATCTCGGCTAAATGGATAGGTTATTAGTGCAATTAATAAAAATGGTAGACCTATTTTAAAAATCGTTTTGAAAGTGATCTGTCGAGGGTCAGATACGCTTGATTTTGATTTTTTTAAAGCTTGTAATAACCAAATAGTATAAATAGCAGTTAAGAAGAAGTAGAGTCCGTTAATAGCTAACCGATTTAAGTTAGAGCCAAACTCTGGAATTTCTGTTCGCGGTATATGATTAATTGCTGTTTCATAGTACTTATATAACCCTAAGTTAGTAACTACAATACTGTAAAAAACAGATGCTACAACTGCTGTAAAAAACAAGAATTTTGGTTTGAAAAATATTTTTGATGATCTTAACGATATTACTGAGAGCATCTTGCAAGAGTTCCTTTAGATAAGTGCATAGATAAAAATTGTTTTTTACGATTTCCTTATATTAAAAGTGAAACTAGTAAGTAGATAAACATAAGCAAATTCAGCTCTGAATCACTGAGTTTTTTGTCTGACAGTTATCGGAATGTGGAATAGTTTTGGTCATCTATTTAGCTAATAATGAAATCGCTTTTAACATAGTTAGATTAAATTTTATCTCAGTCAATTTAAAGATTGGTTTCGGCACTAGCTGAGTGATCTTGAACATCTGATTTTTTACTATAGAAAAGCACTAATAACCAAAGTGTTACAAGCTTAAATATTTCAGACGTTAGGGTGGCCCAAGCTGCCCCTTGCCAAGAAAAACGAGGAATCAAATATAAATTTGCTCCAAAATTAATACAAGCAGCGGTTACTTGTAAGATGCTTCTTGCTTTATGAAAACCTGCACCAGTAAGAATATCTGCTGCAATAAACTGCAATGTGGCAATTAAGTGGATAGGTGCGAGCCATCTTAAGACACCAGCAGACTGTGCGTATTCTGCTCCTAAAATATTGGCTGTAAATGGGGCGACACTGAGCAAAGTGATTGTTGAAACAATGCCATAGCCTACAGCAATAGGGATAAGTTTCGAAGCAAATTTGAGTCCCACCTTGATGCCAGCAGCACCATGGCGAAGAAATCGCGTATAGGTAGCACTCATCACTGCAATAATGACGATGTACCCAACATCGATAAATCGATAACCTGCTGCGTAGATACCAGCTGCATCAGCAGATGCCAGACTGACTAACATTGTTCTGTCAATCTGACCGTTTACGGTTTCTGCAGATTGTGCGATCGCAAAGAAAAAGCCTTCAGCAAACTCAGGTGGATACTTTTTTAGATTGAATACAGGATTACCAAATAATCTATTAACTGTTAGAAGTGATACAGTTGCTGGCAAAATTGATCCTAAACAATATAACCCTCCCCAAGCGATAACATTACCATCTTCGAAAAACACTAGTAGAGCGATGGCGGCAATAAGTTTGCCTACACCATAGAGGAGTCTGTTCTGGGCATTCAACTTTACTTGGTCACAGGCAAGGAAGGCTCCTGAGGCTAAAATCGACATTTTTCCGCCTAACAGATCTGCCAATAAGATAAACAGAACAAGCAGCAGCGGAGTATCAGGTGTGAAAACCACCCTTACTAGTCCCAACATTATCGGGACTATACCTAAGATAAAGATAAGAGAAGTTAGTAATGCAGTTCCCCAATAGCCTCTAAAAACTTTTGAGTCTCTAGCAACATTCTTAACAAAAATATCAGAGCTGCCACAACCGACAAATGGAAAAACTAGTTTGACAAATGCTGCAACACCGATAAAGATGCCATAGGCCTCAGCTCCCAGTACCCTGGCAATGATTATAAAATAGGCACCTTGAACAAAAATACCAAGTATTTGAGAGGACAACATCCACATGCTGTCTTTAGCTAGAGAACCACTCAGGAGTCTCTTGACTTTAGAAATAATCTTTTCCACCTCATTTATTCATTCGTATAGGGCAAATCTAGAAAATAAAATAAAATCAAACATCAGTATGAACGTCTGTTGCTGACTCAAGTTTGTTCATAATTTTCTTTTGTATAACTTGATCTTTATCTATCAAGCCAAATCTATCAAAATCAAGTAAGTATTTTGCCTCAAATGACATAGTGAAATTAAGTGTGCTGACCAAAATCCAGAAAATGCTATTGGGGGCTAATAGTGAAGACTCTGATAAATTAGCGAATACCATGTATAGCACAC
Source organism: Cyanobacteria bacterium P01_H01_bin.105 (assembly GCA_039178155.1). Lineage (GTDB taxonomy): Bacteria > Cyanobacteriota > Cyanobacteriia > Phormidesmidales > Phormidesmidaceae > Leptothoe. The sequence goes on along the minus strand of JBCDFI010000052.1, from coordinate 11,680 downwards.
CTACAGCAGGCCAACCGCTTGCCCATGTCTTAAACAAACGAACTCTGGAAAGCCCTCTATTGAACGTTTGCCACAGCGACAGCGCTACCATAGCTGCTCCCAGATAGCCAATTTGCAAAATCATGTCAAGAAATCCCTGGTGTGAGTCCGGCACCAGCCAACCAGCTCGTTCAATGATATATCGCGACCCATCCCCATCTAACCCATGCCAAAAAGCAGCAACACCATATCCTAGAACCGGACGGAGGCGAATCATATCACCAACAAACTCCCAAATCTCTGTACGTCCCGAAAGTGTTGGATCCTTTCCAAGGAGTACAAGAGTGAATGTCATGATCTCGTCATAACCTATGGTGATAATGGTGGCTATTGAAGAGACAACAACTAGCCCTAGAAAGAGATTACGAGGTTTTGCCTTAAATATCTGAACAGCTACGATGAGACTCATCACAAAGATAGAGTTCAGTAGCGCACTTTCAGAGCCGGTATATTTAATCATCAGTAGTGAGAGATATATACCAATGCCGTACATCCATTTTCGAGATTTGTCTTTGGACTCATTGAACATGGTAAATAAAACAGCACAGGCCAGCACCATCATTTTCCCGGCCCCATTTTTATGGGTGAAAACACCTCGCCAAGCCCCCGCATGAACTGGTGGGCCCATAAGCCCATATTGTGGAAGAAAAAAGATAAATACAATATTAAGTATGGCTATGGACAGCATCACATAGCTGAATATGGTGACTTGCTGTTTTAAGGTAAATCTCCCTGCTGTATAAACTCCAAACAATGCATTCAACACCATAAACATCCCGGCACCTTGTGATACCTCAGGAGCAACAGACCAAAGATACGAAAGGCCAATAAAGACATTAGTGGCAACAAATATTGGATTACTCAGAAGAATATAGATTGTTCTTTTATATCTACAAGATATAAAAATTATCGTAAATAAATAAGTAATAGCACGGAGCAGCTGAACAGGCATAAAATTGATGGTGTCGTAAGAAAAACCATCTCCTTCACTAGCTCCGTTACTGAGGACGACCATTGTGATCGCATCTGTGTAGAGAAAGAAAGTAAAGAAAGTAAAGGCATACTCAAGTTTCTCTAACGCCTCCTCACGAAAGAATTTTATAAATCCCTTTATGGATGCGGATATAGCTGCCTGCAAAGATGACAATAGAGGTGGTTTTTTAACACCCACCTTATTAGGAACTAATTCGCTTTCTGAAGTTTTTTGAAAAACCATAATAGAGGCAATATATTGAAGACTCTTGCAAGCGATGAGAAAATATGAAGTTATTGTAGATCGAGGTCTTAATTAGACTCAGTATGTTAGTTCTAAAAGACATAAGGAAGTTTATTGGAAAAAACGCTAGGTCTATTACTCCTAAAGACTTGATTCACGTTTTTATCTCATTTCACAACAGCTCTATTGCTTGTATAGAATGATGCTAAAAAATTTTAGACGTCTTTCAACTAGAGGCCTGCAGTTACATCTTGTGTATCAGGATCATAAACTTTACCGGTGCCTTTAACATCTACGATATAAAAGTCGATGAGAACAATAATCGATATTGCAAGAGCAAATCCGGCGACAGCCCCCATGGCTAGAATTTTTGTAGTTACTTGAGAAGATGGCTTGTCAGGAGGAAGAGCTGGCTCAATAATTTGGATAAAGTTTGCAAGCTGATTTTCTTTGACTCTTAAATTTTGTCGTCTGGTTAGAAGTTCTTGATAAGTTTCTTGTGCGGTTTGCAAATTGCGCTCTAAGTCACGCTGACGTTGTTCTAGCTCTGGAAGGAGGTTAACACGAGTTTGATACTCCTGAGCGTTGGCTTCAACAGCTGCTAACTGTCCCTCTAAAGAAGTTATTCCAAGCTGGTTCGTGACGTATTCTTCAATCAGCAATTCTCTGATAGAACTTGTTTGAAGTAATGACTCTCCATCTGCTGTACTTGCGCGGACAGAACTCCCTCGACCACCTATTTGGAGTGATGATTCTTGAATCGGTGCTCCCCCTAAAGCCTGTACACTTTCTCCTAAAAGATTAGTCAGAGACGTTTCTTGAGCACGCAAACGTTGTAGAACTGGGCTTTCCTCAGTAAACTCTACCTGCTGGACAGCTATCTGACGACGAACAGCACTAAGCTCTGCAAGAACTTCTTGAATCTGACCAGATTGACTAAGCGTATTTGACATAATTGCATCAGAAACACTGAGGCCAAGCTCACTACGCAAATCTTCTTGTACGGCATACATCGCGTTTAGATTTGCCCGTATTTCATCTAGCGCTATACGAAAATCATTCAGAGCTGCAACTACAGTACCTTGCTCTTGAGATAAGTCAATAATATTGTAAGTTTCTCGGAAAACTCTTAGCGCGAATTCTGCTTCTCTAACTTTTTCTGCATTTACAGGTAGCTGGCGGTCTAAGAATTCTCCTGCGTTTTCAGTATCTTCCTGATTACTTGTCAGCCGCTCTACCCGATACAACTCCATAAGGGTATTGACAATATCGGCGGCTTTTACTGGATCTAGGTCCAAATAAGAAAAGGCCAAAACATCTGTTTGGAATACAATATTCACTTGAAGATTGAACAGAAGATCTTCAACTTTTAGAGTCTCACCTTCGACATCTTTTAGATCCAGTGTATCAATAACTTTTTGTATCAGTGGTTTTGCAGTAATGACCTGGATTTCAGAGTTCAGTGCGGAACCAAAACTAACTGTTGTCAGAGGACCTTCATTGGGATTTTCTACACCAGCGAGTGTAGCGGCTCTATCTCTTTTAAACAGAAGCTTTCCCTCAGCTAGATAGGTTGGTTCTGTCATTTGTGCAACCACACCAGCACCTAAAACTGTTAAGACAAAGGCTGACGCTGCAGGCACTATGCCACGACGAGTTGCCGCCCATAGATACTGAATGTTGAGGTCAATAACGTTACGAATAAAGTTCATAGTTAAGTTAGGCTGCCATCTGACAATATTGATAGAACAGAAATGTTAGATAAAGACTTACGATTGAAATTATTATTATTAGCTATTAAATACCAAAGAGCCCTAGGATTAATCTAGTCAAGGGCGAGAATAGTAAACCAGCAGTATCTGAAGCAGCAGCAAGACTTGAACGACCGACGACAATAGTATCTCCCTCTTGAAGAATAGGGTTTTGCTCATCATTAACGTCTTGAGCAAGGTCAACTTCAACTCTTTTCTGAGATACAGTACCGTTAGGATTGAGACGAATGAGGGTTACACGATTAGTACGAGCCCGACTGTCATTAAATCCGCCAGCCGTCAGGATAGCTTGATTTAGGAGAGTGTCTGGTGAAACTGCAAGACTTCCAGGAGCCTTGACTTCGCCAACAACATTTACTGTGATAGCAGTGGGGGAAAACGTAGTATTAGCTAAGGCGATAACTTCTACGTTATCGATGACCTGTGCAGTAGGAACAAGAATTTGATCGCCATCCCGCAATAATACATCCTGACGGAGATTCCCACTTTCTACCAAATCCCAAAGATCTACCTGGATCAGTTCAGACACTCCATCACGCTTGATTTGTACAGACCGGACATCTGCAGAACGTGTAATGCCTCCCGCATTACTGATAGCTTGAGTTACACTAGGCCAAAATCGAGTGCGGCTTTCATTTGTCCCAGCTTGTTCACCAGCTTGCGGACTGACCTCTATTGTATAACCACCAGGACGTTTGATTTCACCGACAATACCTACCCTAATGGGTCGTGGTTGTAGTAACTGAAAAGTTACTCTTGGATTGTTGATATAGCGGCTATAAGCATCAACTACTCTTGTTTCAGCCTGAATTGGATTAAGCCCAGCAACATCAACCTTACCAACCCAAGGCAAGGTTAATGAGCCATCTAATAAAACGATCTGATCAATAGGATCTGCGAACAGTTCATTTTCAGCTAAGATATCAACTCTGATTTCATCGCCAGGCCCTAACGTATAGGTTTCTAGAGAAACAGTTGACTCATTGATGTTTCCTTGCTGAATAGTAGTAGTAGTTTCAGTGACAGGGTCTAAAGGAGGTAGCTGAGCTAACGTTGAAGACGCTGTAAAACTTATAGAGAGACTGCTGAATAATAATATTCCTATAAAATGAAAAGTCTTTGATTGGATGATTTTCTGCCTGCTAAGAAGAAGCAGGCTCAAACGAGGCCCAGACAATGATCGATTATTAGTTGGAGGTTGAACGATTTCCATAGCTATTTTTAGAAAATTGTAGGCAAATAAGAATTGAAGGCTAGTGTGTTGGCTCAATTATTGGACTTATTTATATGCAATAAGGTTTCAATTTCTTTTGATTTTAAGTGTCCTAAAAATACAAACTGACAAGTATTGCTATGAATTTACCCTATTCATACAAGGTGCCCATGTTCACTCGGACTATTGGGCCTAAAGCTTGCAATTCAAATAGGTTTCATGAATTTATGGTTTAGCTTTCCGGATAGCTATAGGTCATACTCATATTGAATGTGTAAGCATGGCCACTAAGCTCATGCTGATAGTGAATGACTTTTGGTCAAAACTCAAAATGAAGGCTGCAGCTGTTGTAGTATTGGCTGATGTTGATAGAATGGTGATTTAAGGGCATGCTGCTGAAGCCATTGACGAGTAGCATCAGTTTCTTGTAGCCAATGATCTAACAGAGAGATCCAATGCACAGGTAGCTGAAGTGACTGCCATGCTGTTTGATTGGCTGCGGACAACTTAACATATGTTTCTGGGTGATTAAGTAGATAACTAATGCACTGTGACATAGCGCGAGCGTTACCAGCAGGAAAAATCATGGCGTTGACGCCGTGGCTTAGACTGCCTGCAAACATAGGATGATCAGAGGCGACAATCGGTGTATGGGCCTGCAGGCAATAGTTAAGGATAGTATTGGCATTCTCTAAAGATTCGTGCCGACTGGGCATCACAAAAATATCGGCCTGACGGATGAGATGCACTAAGGCATGGTTAGGAATATTTTCGACAAATTCGATTTGATTTAGCTGTAATCGTTTTGCGTATTGTTTAAATCGTTGAATATCACCTTGCCCTACTAATTTAAGGTGAACATTCCATCCTTGGACTTTGAGCTGAGCTATGGAAATAAGTAGATCACCAATACCTTTGATGGAGAAAATAGGACCTACATAAATAAGATGAAGTGGATCGGGGCGCGATCGCAACTGTTTGGGCTCAAATGTTTCAACTCGGTTTGACGGTGGCCAGCTCCAGGGAATCAACTTGTTACGGAGCACACCTATGTTTGCTAAAGACTCACATCCATTAAGACCAAAGCCCCCAACCCAATCCACATTGCTATGGTTTAAAGCTTTAGATAGTTGATAATTGCCCCATCGTTGTTTCAAGCTGGATTCGGCCAAATTTTCCTGAAACATACCAACGCAGCGTACTTGTTGATGAGCAGCCCATTGAAACAGGGAAGGGATAGGAGTATTAATAATAAGATGAGTAGGGCAAAAATCTGCCAATCGTCTAAAAATGGATTCGTTTATTTCAGATAAACCACTTCCTCTAACCCGCACTCCTGTTTCTAGGACCTCATCATAGGCTGTATCGGAAACACATCCCAACACGCCCACCTCTTGTAGTTGAAATCTCCAAGTAGTTAATCCTTCTAGGATAATCAATTGTTCAGCATTGAGGGTCCCATTCTCCATACCATCTCGATAGGGCTCAGTATTTTGAACCATGAGTAGACGCAGGTGTTGTAAATCCATAAACGATCGTTGATAGCTAGGTTAAGAGATTAACGCTGAGGACAGCTACTGGAGTCATCTGAGCATTTGTAGGGTTATGTCGGCGTTTAAGGCAACGATCAACAACCTTTGGGCATTTTGGATCTTTAGTATGGTTTAGATGCTTAAACACTATTGCTTTGTTCATATCTATACATAAGTCACGATGCCATGATCAGTCATATTTGATCTTTACAAAAAAGATTTTTTTGTCCTTGGCTACGTTGTCATCTTTGCAAAGTCTTGACAGGCTCTTTATTATAATTAGCTAACTCTGTAGATGTGACTAGTTAGACTACAGAATGAGCCACAAAGTGTACCCAGTTAAAAATCGCTAAGGTCGGTCTGTATCATTTATATTTTAGTCTTTGAAAGAGATAGAAAATCTACGTAAGTATTTAACGCCGTGGACAAATTAGACAAAGCTGATGGATTTAAGACACTAAGGGGTGGGACTGGGCACTCTATCGATGGCGATATGTAACGTGGTACAGACACAATCGATCTAAACGACTCTAAACCTATGTTGATGCCTGAAACATCTGCTTCAATAACAACTATTTTGGTAATTGATAGTGATGCTGATCTAGTAACGGCATATTGCCATCTGCTTAGTCTTAACGGCTTTGCCGTACTCAACGCAGCTACCGGACAAGAGGGAATTCAGCTGGTGAAGCTGCACCAGCCGCAGATAACTGTCTGTGAGGTTGGTTTACCAGATATGAGTGGATATGATGTGCTGACACATTTGCGATCGCATCCAACCAACACGCCTCCAATCATCATATTGACAGGCCATGGGGTTTCGACTGAATTTCGACACAGCATGGAAGCGGGAGCCGATGACTATCTTCCTAAACCGGTCAACTTACAAAGCTTTCTGCGGGCAGTGCAAACTCAGGTAGACAAACGTGAACAGCTAGCTAAATGTTTAAGGGCTGAATCTGTTGAGTTGACTGATGATCCACTGGCCAGTGCCATCAGCTGGAGAGAGTTAGAAAACCAGATTAAAACTATCAAACAATTACCCTGGTCAAGTCTGTGGGTCATTCAAATACGTGACCATAATGCCTTACAAACGGGCTATGGTCATGTATTTGGGCAGCTTGTACTACAATCAATTGGACAAAGACTCCAAAAATGGCAGCAGCAGTGGAATGAACCAACGATATCTGCAGAATTCGTAGCTTATTTGGGGGAAAACCGATTTGTTGTCTTTTTAAGTGCGCTGCAGACACCTGTTGAGAACATCTGTGTCACAGCGATCGCCAACCTGAAAACGGATTTACAACAATATCTGGTGATCAATAATCACCGTTTGATTCCAGATATTTCTATCGAGGCCATCGGTGATTTAGAGCTAACCACGGTCAAAACATTAAAAAAACTCAATCGGTTAACTGCTCCAACAGTCAATCAGCTATCTCTATCTGAACAGCTACGACGGGCTATTCAACAAGATGAGTTACAGCTCTACTTCCAACCTCAGGTAGATTTGAGCAGTGGTCACATTATTGGAGCAGAAGCCCTATTACGTTGGATCTTACCTGGTGAGCCTCCAATATTACCAGTTCAGTTAATTTCGATAGCAGAAGAGAATGGCCTAATGCTGCCTTTGGGTGAATGGATATTGAAAACGGCACTCCGACAGCTAGCATACTGGCAAAAAGTACAGCTTTCAGGCGTTAGTATTGCACTCAACTTATCCGTTTATCAATTACGCAGTCTTCACTTTATAGATCGGCTAATGGCAATGGTGGAGTCTGCTAAGGTCAATCCCGTCATGATTGATCTAGAACTGCCTGAGCGTTTGATTATAGAGGACCTGAATCGAGCCCAATTATTGTTAACCGAACTTCAGCATCGGGGCTTTAGTACAGCCATTGATGATTTTGGTTCTGGTTGTCTCAATCATTTACCACACTTACCGGTTAACATTCTCAAGTTAGATAAGTGTTTTGTTCGCGAGCTGCATCAAAATAAAAGCAATCAGGTAATTGTTGGGGCCATTATAGAAATGGCCCAAGGGTTAAATATTTCCACCATCGCTAATGGTGTAGAAACAGCTAAAGAACTATCAATCCTAAAGCAGCTTAAGTGCCATAGTATGCAGGGATATCTCTTTAGCCCAGCGTTAGCAGCAAAAGATTTTGAAAAACTTTTGTTAGAACCGTCTAGAAAACAATTAAAACAACCGGAAAATCGTGTTGAGATTAGTTGAAGAAATTTTATTTTATAGAACGATTCTGCATCTAAATTGACCAGCTCGTTAAAGCTCGAAATCAAAATCTAGATAGATAAATAAATCTTGAGGAGCACTATCATCAATATCCACTAGGGGTACGCCTAAGTCCAAGCGTAAATCTAAGCTCTCAGTCGGTCGATAGGTAAAGCCTACACCTGTACCTAAGAGAAAGCGATCGTTATTCACAGTGGTCCCTGATTTGGTGTTCCAAACCGCTGCCATGTCTAAAAATGGGCTCAGTAACATGATTGGAGCCCCAGATGCATTCCGTTGAAGGGTAATACGATCTTCGACAGAGAGACGAACACCATTGTCACCAAAACGAGCATTTTGACTGTAGCCTCGCACCGATTGACGTCCCCCAACTACAAACTGCTCTGAACCGAGTAATGTATCTGATGCCAGCTGAACGTCTCCCTGAACAATTAACAGGTGGTCTTGATTTAGGACCTGAGCACGCTGTACCTGACCGAGCCAGCCAACAAACTGACTGTCTGCTTGGGGAGATGACGTATTAGTGGCATCTAACCAGTCGACACCCAAACTAAACTGAGATCGCAATGCCCAGGCTCCTTGGGTATCTCGACGTAGATAGTCTTGACCAAACTGAACCACGCTAGTGCTGTTGCTAGAGAGATCGTTAGAAGCAATGCGCGTGTCGCCGTCTCGGTGACGGAACCCTAACGAAAGAGCAAATTCTTCGCGAGGATTGCGTACTAAGGGCTGACGGTAGGTTAATTCATAGACTTGAGCATCCCCTTCAATATCAAATGACGCTAGCTCGCTGGGAGAGATAATCTCAAATTCGCTGGGTAAAAAACGAGCTGAAATTGTCCCATTCATGGCATTGATGGGAGCACTGTAGCTCAACTCATAGAGATGGGAGCCGCCGGTTGTAGCGCGATAGGCCGCAGCCCGGATCTGATCACCGATGCCAAAGGGATTGCGGTAGGTAATGTTAGCTCCAGTGCGAACGACGCCAACGCTCACTGGTGAATCTGTGTCCAGAGTAAGATGGGCTTCAATGGGGTTGGCTTCATCAATACGTACTACTAAAACACTTTGACCCAGGCCAGTCCCGGCCCGTAGACTGGCTTCGATATTGTCAATTAATGGATCGGCCCTTAACAGTCGTAGCTGATCTTCAAGGTCAAACTGATTGAGAGGAACTTTAGCCCCTAAATTAATTCGCGATCGCACATAGTTAGTTAGCCGATTAGCTTCCTCTATGCGAATCTCTTCCAGGCTACCCTCGATAATTTGCAGTTTGACGATGCCATCTGTTACAGGCTGGTTAGGCAAAACTGCCCGTGAGGTAATATATCCCTCATTTAGGTAAAGTTGGGTGATCGAATCTGCAGCCTGCTGCAGCTCATCAATTCCCAATGCCCGACCAACAAAAGCCGCTAACACAGTGTCAAAGTCTGACTGATCAAATACAGTACTACCCAACACGTCAAACTCTTGTACTGTTACTGTCGGTCCTGTTTCTGGGAGTGGGGCATCAACCGCAGGGGGCGTTACCGGTGTCGGCAACACGGGTTCAGGAGTGTCAGGCTCAGGTTCAGGTAGCGGCTCTGGAAGATTATCGGCCGGAGGAGGATTGACGGGTAGCTGCTGGCCAATAACAATGCCTGACTGGCGCTGACTACCAATTTCTTCAGAAGCTGTGGGTGTGGGCACTGGTATACGATTGGCCCACACCTCAGAGGAGAAAAGACTAGGCAGAGCTTTGCCACTCACTAAACGATCATCTCTGGAGTCGCCCTGGGTCTCTGCTATAGGCTCAATCTGTGATGACAGTACATCTGCTACAAATTCTTGTGTGGATAGATCCATCGATGAAGCAGCCTTTGCTGAGGCTCCTATACCTATGCTGATCACGGTGCTCAACAACGCAAGGGTTGTTAGTTTCTGTTGCATGGATCTCCTCTTTGCGCCATCCCATATTGCACTGTCCCCAGCTGCTTGGCTAATTGGCTAGCGTGCCGATTGCAAAACCTGATTTCCCAGTGCCGACTGTATCACAGCCAACGACTCTAATTTCAAGGGACTAGCTCTATCCTTAGAACTAATTAACCGTAGACCGTACTAACAAGCCTTTACAACTTATTTCCTACCAAGATTTACGTAGATTTCCGGTCACTTTGGCCACTTGAATATCAACATCTTTTAATTAGAGTACCCAGGCAATCAAATTTTATGCCTGAGATATTTCTATTGTCCTATGACTCGATCTGTCGCCAGATAGCATCAGAAACACAGCTAACATCAGCCATAGCCGTGCTATGTACACGCAGAATATCAGCGCCACCTGCGATAGCTGCTGCACATGCAGCAGCAGTTCCCCATTCACGCTGCTGCGGATCAGGCTGATCCAACAGCCAACCAATAAAGCTTTTACGAGAAACGCCTACTAACATGGGACATCCTAGCTCTGTCAAGGTTGACAGCTGTTGCAAGATCTCGAGATTTTGGGCATAGGTTTTGGCAAAACCAATACCGGGATCAATGCATACATTTTGAAATGGAACACCGACAGCTAAAGCCTGCTCAATTTGCTTACGTAGAAATTCCGAAATTTCACCCATCAGGTCGTCATAGTCTGTCATCTGCTGCATTGTTTCTGGAGTACCCCGTAAGTGCATCAGAATAATAGGAACGTCTTTCTCGGCAGCGACCTTGAGGATATCAGGTTCATAGGTCGCCCCTGAAATATCATTAATAATATCGGCTCCAGCTTCGACTGCAGCACGAGCAACTGTAGCGCGGGTGGTGTCTATTGATATGACTGCCTGCTGTAGGGTTGTATTATCGGTCTGACGAATCGCTTCAATGATTGGTACAACCCGGTTGAGTTCTTCCCCTAAAGAAATCTGTTCTGCCCCAGGTCGAGTCGATTGCCCCCCAATGTCCAGAATATCGATCTGGGCTGCTAACAAGGCATCCGCCTGCTTGAGCGCAGCGTCTACTGAGTTAAACTGACCGCCATCACTAAAACTATCGGGCGTAATGTTAATAACTCCCATCAGGTAGGTGCGATCGCCCCAGTTAAACTGATGGCCACGAATGTCCCAAGGCTGTCGACTAACAGACTTTTGACGGCCTTCTGCCATGAACAATCGAGCCAGCCGATCGTAAGTACCAGGACCAATGTACTCTGGATGAGCGCGCAGCTTGCTATACATCCAGACCAGGTCTTTGCCGTCAAAGATACGAATATCGATGAACCAGCTTTTGAGCTGGGGTCTTAGATCATTGGCCGTTTCAAGTGCGTCGGTCCACCGTTCAAATTCCTGCTTAAAACCGCGGGTTATTACCGTAAAGGTCATGGCTGCTAAGACTAATCAAACAACTCAAATAAAGGAGATCCATACTGTCACCCATACGACTCAGGTGGCAGACTTTATCTATAGTCCGCCAGCAGCGGCTAAAGGGGCAACGAGAATTTTGGTAAAACCCAATTTAGGGTATCCCAAAGGACCACCTGTCACGGTTAGCATGGCGATTTTATCTAAAGTATTGCAGGGGTTACGTCAGGCTAGCCCCCAAGCTGAGATTTTGATCGTAGAAGGTGTTTGCTCTAAGCTTTCTTTGGCAGAAATTGCGAGTAAAAATGGCCTTTATGACATCTTAGGTGAAGGCATG
>JBCDFI010000051.1:0-16752 GCA_039178155.1 Cyanobacteria bacterium P01_H01_bin.105 | reverse complement strand
TTTGGTGAAATGGCTCCCCTTGAGGAAGTTCCTCGATCGACGGACGTCATTACTCTGGCAACTACGATGATCGGCAGTATGCCAGCCCAAGATTTTGTGAATCTCCTCAACAATGAACCCCAAGCAGGTATTCGTTTAGCTAAGTTAATGGCTCGACGGTTACGCCAGGTCAATCGACGATTGCGCCTGAGAGAATCCGATAGCCAGTCTCGGGTAGCCGATGTTCTACTTTTTCTAGCAGATGGGCAAGGAACCCTTATTTCTGAAGGTGTAGAAATTCCGAACCTACCGCATCGCGAACTTAGCAGCCTTAGCGGATTAGCCAGGGAAACGGTGACTCGTGTTTTGAGCAAACTTGAAAAAAAAGGACTGATCAGTCGAGAACGTGATGTTATTCGAATTCCTTCTATTGATGCCTTAGACCGTCTGCTCGTCTAGCCTATAGTTGTTGCAAGATTTGAATTATTGGTTAGGAGGCATTCTCAGTACTATGGGGCAGCCAGATGAGTATCAGGCAGAAATACCATCGCCGGGTTTGTCTGACAGCAGCAACTCCACCGATGTTGATGACATTGATTTAGATAGCCCCTGGATAGAAGACACAGATGACCCTTCTGCCCCACCGCCTATGCGTAAAGCGATGACGGCACCTAGCGATAAGGGGCCTGTCGCTATGGTCGAAACTGCTTTTCTGGCCAGCGCGGCTAGTCTAATGTGGCTGATCAATCTCTATTTTCCACCTGGCCCCCTGCTGCGTATTTTATTTCCAGTCCCTATCGCATTGGTGTATTTGCGTTGGAACTGTCGTTCTGCTTGGATGACAACCCTTGTATCTGGGCTACTTCTAGCCATCCTAATTGGGCCGCCTCGCAGCCTTTTGTATGTCATTCCCTACGGTGTGCTGGGGGTACAGCTGGGATATCACTGGCGACGTCAAACCTCATGGCTGATTTCGCTGCCCATCGGCGCAATGATTGTCACCCTGGGTATCTTCTTTCGTATTTGGTTACTGTCATGGATGGCCGGAGAAGATCTATGGGGATATCTGGTTGCTCAGGTTATACAGCTAATCGATTGGCTCACCAATCGATTGTTAGATGTTGGTCTCCTTGGTTTTGGGGCGATAGGTGAGGTTAGTCCTGGCGTTATTCAAGTTATGGCCGTATCTATGGTGTTTTTTAGCAGCACCGTTTATCTATTTACCGTACATTTAACTGCTTGGATTCTATTGGAACGCATGGGCATTACTATGCCATCACCACCACAGTGGGTACAGCAAATCCTTGAGGAGTAATGTCAAAAACTCCACCCATGCTGCTTAATTCTGGCAGCTACCCACTGATTGCCCATCACACCAACACCACAGTTACTCAACAGTGGCAACAGCGATATCAGGGACAAAGACCTTGTTATATCTGTGTTCTAGGCTTTACCGAAACAGCACTCGTCCCTAACGTTTCCGCAGCGGGCAATACGCCTCAAGCGCGAATGTTCACGGCAGTAGCTGATGCTGAATTCATCTACGAAGGCTCTAGCACGGCTCCTCAATACCCACTGCCCCCCCTAACGGCAGGCGTATCTCCAGCTTTGCTTACACGAACTGTGACTGCCGGACAGGATCTGCCAGTTTACTTATTTAATGCGGGACTTCCCCATAGACCGAGCGTGCCTCACATAGACTTGGATGGAACCATTAGTCGCTGTGTTAGTTCTGGTCAAGCTCTCTCTCTAGACAAAGTAACTCAGCTATTTAATGCTGGACTGCAATGGGGTGAAACGTTGGGTCGGCGCTTTGCCCATAGCTACTTAGTTATTGGAGAATGTGTGGTTGCGGGTACTACCACGGCTCAGGCGATACTGACCGCCCTAGGGATGGAGGTTACTGGTTTAATGGGCAGCAGCCATCTTACGTGCAATCATGCTCAAAAAGCTGCCCTGATTGAAACTGGCCTAGCAGCTAGTCTAGTAACTCACACCAAAGACATCCGATCATGGAGCGTATGGGATGCGATCGCAGCAGTTGGAGATCCCATGCAACCCTTTGTATTAGGTATGACCATCGCCGCCAGTCACCATAGCGGTATCCTACTGGCTGGCGGCAGCCAAATGATTGCCATTTACACAATGCTGCAACATTTGACTGGCGATTATTCTTGGAACTTAGCTAATGTAATTATCGGGACAACTCAATGGATCGTAAACGATGCTACCAGTCAGTTTCTTAAGCTGGCCAACACTGCTCAAAAACCACCCATCATCAGCAGTCAATTCTCCTTTAAAGACTCCCGCCACCAACAGTTCAAACAGTTTGAACAAGGATATGTCAAGGAGGGGGTTGGGGCAGGAGGCTGTCTCATTACGGGGCATCTCTACCAATCCTGGCAACAAAATCAGACACTGCAAGCGATGGAAGCATTGCTAGAAAGTTGCCTTAAACCCCAACTCCATCCGACATAGGGCAGCAGCGTACTCGCATCCAATCTAGCAACATCCAACACCCGTAACTAGTAAAGCGCATTGCCTACGCTGAATGCGCTCTATACGTCAGCAGCTGCTCCTCTAACGCGGCGATTCGATTGTAGGCAGCTGTCAACTGAGCTGTTAATCGCTGGACCTGAATCTCCGGTGACAGCGCCTGATTGCCAGTAAACTGATCAAGACCAAAATGGGGCTCGTCATTCAAAATATCCTTATGATCCATGGCTTCTTCCAGCCCGTTAGCTACCAGCTTCTCAGGGGGGCTAACACCAAACTTAGGATGACCAATCTCAGCGCCTGTATCCTGACGTACCAGCAGGTCAGATACTTTACAATCGATTTGTTCTAGGAGCTGATGCAGGGTATCTACCCGATTTGACAAATGCGTCACTTTTTCTGAACCAATATCCATGGGCTAACAAATTCTCAAATAACCCCTTCATCCTAAGAACGACTAACCAATGAAGAGAGCTTATTACCTATTGATTTAACCTTTGGTTGTCAAGAATGAAATCATAAATAGATGAAATAAAAATAGTAGATTTCAATCTATTCTGCTTACAGATTTTTGATAATGTCAGGCTATCCACACAGAACCAGCGGTATTCGATTAAACCGTGACATACTGAGGCTGCATCGCCACTGTCATAGGTATCTCTTCGCAATATGAAGTCTGCCGTTGACTCTATCTCATTTGTATGAGCTGACTATTTCCTCTAAATTGCTTTTAAATAGTTTTTATTAGACACATGGATATTAAATCCATAGGGTATAATTCGCTGGGCTGACATGTACACCAAAACGTACATTTTTCGTTGATTTAACGACATCTTTAAAAACGCCCATGACTGAGCATTTTCTTAAGGTAGCCATTTTTGAATAAAGGGTTCACTTTAATTACGTGCGGTAGTATAAGTAAGCCTTGACGCCACAGCCTAGATAGAGTTGTCAAATGCAAGGTTATCCAGCTGTATACTCACACAAGCCACCAAAAAATAATTAAGTCGTTATTTTTTAACGATATGTGGGTCGTGACAGAGAGCATCAATAATAGTAGTGAGCTGTCGGGAACAGTTATTCATTAATGCCACCCAAATCGTCTATGACTGATACCACTGCGTTCGTTGCCGGGTGCGCAACGACCGGGGTAGCTGTTTTAGTCTTGCTCTTAGCAAGAGTTGGGTTTCAATCGTCTTCTCCTGAGACATCACCAAGCTCCACTAGTCTAGAAGCCGTCGTTCCTGTCCCTCAATCGCCGGTACAGACAATCAATGAAGAGTTAAGTGATGATATCAAGCAAGAACTCGACCGGCAGCGGGACCTAACCGCTAAGCTAGAAAATCAGCTAGTGCAGCAAGAAATGCTGGCTCGAAATCTGGAAAATCAACTCAAACAGCAGCAAGAAGAAACGCGAGCCGTTCTTTCTCAGCTCAGAGAATACCAACAGTCAGTCGATACGCTATCTCTACAAAATGGTCAGCTGGCTGCAGCCCAGTCTGAGCGCGATACATCAAGTAATAACAAGACTATTCAAACTACGCTGTTATGGATTGGCGGCGGATTACTGTTGGTAATGGTCTTAGGTGGAGGCGTTATTATCCTTTGCATGATTTTGGTATCGGGTCGTCGTCGTGAGGAGCGTAGCGTCCCAGTCGTATATCCTTTCCAGATGCCCGTGCCCCCTAGCGGCTATCGCTACTACGAGCAAGAATTTTTACCGCCGCCTCCGGTACGACATAAGCGTGCCAATGCTACTTATTACGACGTAGATTAAGACGGTTTTGATGTCTCAAGCTTAAAATTCGCTCTATGACTCTGTGATAAAAGCAACGCTGTTACTTTTATTGAGCGTTTTAGAAAGTAGAGCACGTCTACTGAAATAGAATTGAAATTTCAATCCTCGGAATCTTTGAAAGGCGGCACCCAGATTCGAACTGGGGATAAAGGATTTGCAATCCTCTGCCTTACCACTTGGCCATGCCGCCGAATTGCAGAATTTCAATATATCAAATTCTCGTCGCGTTCTCACTCAGATATAGACATTAACTCACCTTAACCAACAATTGCTGAATCATCCGATTAGCCTGGGCCGCATAGCCCCCACCAAATAAGTTGAAGTGATTGAGAATATGATAGAGGTTATACAAAACCTTGCGCCTAGGATAGCCATCTGAAAGTGGATATGCCGACTCATAGGCATCGTAAAAAGCCTTAGGAAAACGACCAAATAGCTCTGTCATCGCTAAATCGACTTCGCGATCGCCATAATAAGTCGCCGGGTCAAAAATAACGGGGTCTCCTGCAGTTGTAATCGCAGCATTCCCTGACCATAAATCACCATGGACTAGTGAAGGCATAGGATCATGCCCAGCCAATAGTTCAGGTAATGCCGCTAGTAATGCATTCTGCTGGGGAAAAGAACCGCCTCGTCGTTTGGCTAAACGCAACTGATACCCCAGACGCTGATCTCGCCAAAAGGTTAACCAACTTTCTTGCCAATCATTAGGCTGATGGGTTTCACCAATGGTATTGGCACGATGCCAGCCAAACCCCAAATCACTTGAGGTCCGATGCATGGCTGCCAGTTTTTGCCCCATAGTGGCCCAAGCAGAGCTGCTACCCAGCTCAAGCCACTCCATTGCAATGTAGGAATTTGTCCCAACCAAACCACAGCACACTGGGCGTGGCACTCGAATGGTTTGACTATTATGCATTTCCTTCAGCCCAGCTAGCTCTGCCTCAAACATTGCCAGTTTGCTTGCCTGATTAAGCTTTACAAAAAATGTAGTTTGGCCATCGCTCAAGCTATAGGCCTGATTAATGCACCCTCCACCCACAGAGCGTGTCTGCTCTCCGTAAAACGGTTGTCCAGTTACTCGAGTGAGCTGAGTAGCAATCTCGGCCCAAACCTCAGCCATACCCTTTTACTCCAAAAACACTAAGGTTAATATCTATCAAGTTTAGAAACTGAGGTAAGTGGCCTCGCGAATAAAGTGAATGAATAAATTGGTACTCAACAGATAGCCCTATCCACTCCTTCATCAAGCAATTTCTTCGCTAATTAGCTTCAGGATGCAATCTCAAAGCTCCATAGGCATCAATCGGGAGATAGCGCCGCACGGCTTTCTGAATCGATTCGGCATCAACGGTTTTAATCGCAGTTGGATAGTTCAATGCATTGTCGATATCACCAGTCATGGCGTGATAGTAACCGTACATATTGGCGCGATCGCTAGATGTTTCATTGCCAAATACATAGCGATTGGCCACTTGTATCCGCACACGTTTCAGTTCAACGTCGCTGACCGGCTCATCATGCAATCGTTGAACATGCTCTAAAATAGACGCTTCTACAGCCTCCAGCTGCTCAATGGCTAAATTAGCGGAGATATAGAAGACCCCCTGCTCACCGAAGGTAATATTGCTAGTGGAAATACTATTTACCAAAGCACGGGTTTCTCTCAAATCTTGAACCAAACGGGCTGTACGTCCCTGACCCAAAATTGAAGCCACCACATCCAATGCATAGGTTTCAGACAGCTGGCGTAGACCTGGCACTCGCCAGCTCAATACTAGTCGAGCCTGTTTTAACGTTGCATCTGTGTAGTCAACACGAGCAATTGACTCAAACGGCGCTTCAGGCGTACTCACCGGCACCCCTTCTAGAGGTCCCATCAGACTTTCTCGATGGCGATGCGCTAAAGCTTGCTCAAAGCTCTGTTCTACAGTGGAGATTAACTGCTCAATCGGCAAATCACCGACAACGACAGCCGTCATATTTTGAGGTTGATACCAGCGACGGTGGAACTCTCTCATCTGCTGCGCCGAGAGACGTTCTACAACTGATGTAGGACCTAATACAGTGCGACGATAGGGTAGTTGCTCGAAATTAAGGGCCATAGAGTGCTGAAACACACGCCGCCGTGGATTGTCTTCTGAGCGTCGAATTTCTTCTAAAATAACGGGCCGCTCTCGCTCAAAGTCACTGTCATGGAGCTTGGCATTGAGCAAAAGCTCTACCTGTAGCGGCGCTAACTTAGCAAAGTCCTTAGGAGCCGTTGTGATGTAATAGTGAGTATAGTCTTGACTTGTAGCTGCATTGGTAATGGCACCCCGCTCCTCAATCAGGCGCTCAAATTCTCCGCATTGGAGCTGAGGTGTGCCCTTGAAAATCATGTGCTCTAGGAAATGAGCCATACCGTTGATAGCATCGGACTCTACTCGAGAACCTACGCTCAGCCAGATGTTAAGGTTGACAGCAGCCGTCGGCATCTGCTCAGCAATAATCGTCAAACCATTGGCCAGTCGTTTTACAACCGGTTGATTGGTGGTTTCAGAGGAGGTCGATATTACAACCATGGGCAAACTAAAATTTCGTGATCATTCTATTTCTTATTCTAGTCATCTAGGTACAGTAAAGTCTGTGTAAAAACCACTAGTAGAAACTTCTATGGGCACTTGGATCAAGGAAACGGATAAGGCTATCTATTTGATGCAAGGAGGATACTATATCTCCAAAATTTCTAAGTATCCCTCCAAATCAAACCCCAATGAGAAAGTGCTCAACGTCAGTGGCATGAAATCATGGTTCACTCGAACTGATTCCCCCCGAGGAATGACAGTTTCTCAAACCGGGCCTGAACCCAAACCAATGCCACCGAGAACTACCCCTGTGAGTCCTCCCACTGGCGGTGGTCAATCATCACGACAAACGAATGCTAGCGGCGTAGGATTAATCAAATCATTTGAAGGTCTACGTCTCAAGGCTTATCAAGATGCGGTTGGTGTATGGACCATTGGCTATGGCACGACCCGAGGGGTCAAGCCAGGGCAAGAAATTAGCGAAGCCCAAGCCGAGGCACTCCTCAAGGCCGATCTCAATCGATTTGAACAGGCTGTCAACCAGGCCGTTCGCGTATCAATCAATGACAATCAGTTTGCAGCCATCGTATCGTTCACGTACAACGTGGGTTCTGGGGCCCTGCGGAGCTCTACTCTTTTAAGGAAGCTTAATCGCCGTGACATCTACGGAGCAGCCAATGAGTTTCCACGATGGAACCGGGCTGGTGGTAGGGTATTGGCTGGTTTAACTCGTCGTCGGAATGCTGAGAGGGCTCTATTTTTAGGACAGGACTATCGACGGTTTCTATAGGGCAACCCTAATTGGCTCCTGCTATTTACTGTTTACAGGGAGGCTAGATGCAGCGTCCGTTTCCTCGTTGGTTAATTCCCTATACGTTTTTAGCACCAGCCTTACTGGTGCTAGGGTTGACAGTATTCTGGCCAGCACTACAGGCGTTTTACTTAAGTTTTACCGAATATGGCTATGACATCACTCAGCCACCTTTATGGGTAGGGTGGGCAAATTTTGTACGTCTCTGGAAGGATGAGACGTTTTGGCAAACGTTGGGTAATACCTTGGTTTATTTGGTAGGAGTCGTACCTATACTTGCGATCTCACCCCTGCTCCTTGCCATCCTAGTCAATCAAAAACTCAAGGGCATGCGATGGTTTCGAGTCGCCTACTATACCCCGGTCGTCATCTCCATGGTAGTAGCCGGAATCGCTTGGCGCTGGCTCTATGCCGAAACCGGTCTATTTAATCAGCTGCTTTCTAGTTTGAGTGGCCAGACCATTCGTATTCCATGGCTAACCAGCCCAAACTTGGCGCTATTCAGCGTCATGGCCGTTACCATCTGGAAGGGCCTAGGCTATTACATGGTGATTTACTTAGCCGGATTACAGGGCATTCCAGAGGATCTCTACGAAGCTGCAGCCATCGACGGTTCGGATCACTGGCGTAAACATTGGGATATCACTCTGCCATTAATGAGTTCTTATATGTTTCTCGTGGCGGTGATTTCTGCAATATCAGCGACCAAAGTCTTTGAAGAGATTTATATTATGACCCAGGGAGGCCCCCGCAGCAGCTCCAAAACCGTTGTTTACTACGTGTATGAGCAAGCATTTGTAGACCTGGAAATGAGCTATGCCTGCACCATTGGTTTAGTACTATTCATTCTCATCTTGGCTCTGTCTCTCATTAGACTAAGGATATCCTCTGAGCAAGAAACAAACCCCATCCTCTAAGAAAAAGACTCAGGTACCGTGTATTCAATAGCTCAGACGATAGAGTTTTGCTATGAAGAAATTATCCTTTTTGAAGACTTAGCACGCTTCAGCAACTGCGATGCCACGAGTTTCTACTTCATCGACCCCGTCAATCGATAAGGCTAAGTTCACAACCTCACGGAGTTGATGTGGAGAACCCAACTGACCACTTAACACAACAACGCGACCACGCTGACGAACTTTTAAGCGCCCTAGAGCCCTGTCCACATGACTGCTTAAACAGTGGGATACCCGCTTAGATAGTCCATAATAATCAAATTCTCCATGCAACCCAATGCGTTCTGGAGGAATAGAAGAAAACCAACGATTCTGGCTATCCCTAATCTCAGATAGCTGACAAGTCTCATACGGCCCCTCCAGGGTAGCTGCAATAGCTGAGCCATTCATAAACCACACCTTGACACCCTACCTATTACCACAAAATACGGTGTACATATTTCCCTTATGCAGATAAAACAGACAAGCTGTTACTCAAAAAAGACTGCAGTCTAGGTCCATACGTAACACTCACTTTTATGGAATCCGGATAATACTTTTATAAATTCTAAAAAATATTTTGGTTAGTTTATGTATTCCTAGAAACTTTTTAACACAACTGCCCCTATGCTTGTACTAACAACACGACAGCATAGGCCGCGATACCTTCTTCACGACCAGTAGGTCCTAGTTTTTCGTTAGTAGTTGCTTTAATACCTATCTGGTCAGTCGCGACAGATAGCCGTTTAGCCAAGCATTGCTGCATCGTGGCAATGTGTGGTTTGAGCTTAGGTCGTTCTGCCACTAGCACTGTATCGAGATTGCCAATGGTCCACCCTCGCTGTTGGACCATCTGATAGATTTGATCCAACAGCTTTAAACTGTCGGCCCCTTTCCATTTAGGATCGCTCGGGGGAAAGTAGCGACCAATATCCCCCAAACTCAGAGCACCCAACATAGCATCCATAATGGCGTGAGTCAGCACATCAGCATCGCTATGGCCTAGTAGGCCTAGGGTATGGGGGATTGTAACACCACCTAAGATCAACGGTCGATCTGGACCTAGACGATGAATATCGTAGCCGTTGCCGATGCGAATACTCATGAAAATTCCTCAGGGTTTATCAACAGGAAATTAGACGGCAACAACAGCTGTTATCCATCTTTATTTTCCCTTTCTTGCTGCTGCCAGCGCTCATAAAGATCTTGACGACGTTCACGAGTACGTTCAATCTGTTGCTGCCGACGCCATTGAGCAATGGCAGCATGATTACCTGAGCGCAGCACTTCTGGTACAGTCCATCCTCGAAATTCAGCCGGTCGGGTGTAATGGGGGTAGTCCAACAGTCCAGACTCAAAACTGTCATAGTGTAGTGAATCTCGCTTGGCTACAGTCCCAGGCAGCAGACGAATTACTCCATTTAGTAATGCCAGGGCTGGAATTTCACCACAGGTCAGCACAAAATCCCCCAGGGATACCTCCTGAGTAACCATGTTGAGAATGCGCTCATCGACGCCTTCATAATGGCCGCAAATGATCACCATCTGATCGAGACCGGTCGACCATTTCCAGAACAACGATTGGGTTATGGGTTCTCCTTGAGGCGTTGTCAGGACCACCTCGCGACGAGGCTGCTGTGGCAGACTTTCAAGCGCTGCCACAATCGGATCGATTTTCATCACCATCCCGACACCACCGCCATAGGGCTCATCATCAACCTTATGATGCTTGTCAGTGGTGAAGTCCCGAGGATTGGTAATGTGAACCTGAGCAATATCTCGCTGCAGCGCTTTGCCAATCAGCCCCGACTGTAGTGGTGACGTAAAAAAATCGGGAAATAGACTAACCAGGTCAAACCGCATCAATTATTAGCGTCTTCGCGACTTTGAAACGACAACAGCCGATTAAATAGTTCTACTTCAAGATTAGTTTGGTCCAGCAAACGAGCTAATTCATAGGCCTGTTGATACTGCACTTGAGCTAACGTCAGTTCACCCGTGGCTTCATAAAATTCGCCTAGGCGCTTAAAGGTCGTCAATCGTCCCCAATCGTTATCAGTGTTAAGGGTCAGGGCAATGCGACTATCCAGATAATAGCGAACCTGGGTCCAATCGCTTCTGGCACTATAGACATCAATCAGACCATCAATGGCGTGTAGCTGGGCTCTAATATCGTTGGCGTCTCGACCATAGCTCAAGGCTAGACGATAGGCACCAATCGCTTTGCCCTGTGTATCTTGGGCAAAATAGGCATCTCCTAAGTTATTGCTTGTGTTGGCGCGGCCAGCTATATTGCCCGCTCGAATGCGATAGTTGCCCGCACGCTCATAAAATGTGACGGCCATGTCATAGTCACCTTGGGCATAGGCTAACAAACCTAGATTACTCAGTGATAAACCGATACCTTCAAAGTTTTGAACACTGGTAGCAATGGTTAGAGCCTCTTCGTAAGCCTGAGTTGATGACGCTATGGCTCCTCGCTGCAACCTGAGCGTTCCCAGCGTATTCCAAGCAAATATTTGGGTGCTGAAGTTTTGATTGTCTCGTGCGATCGCAAGTTGGCGACGCACCGCCGTCTCTGCACTGGTGTAATCACCTAACTGAGCATAAGCGCTGCCGATATTACCGTAGGTTCGCTCCATGGACGCCACGTCACCAATCTCATAGTAGAGTTCTACCGCTTGGCTCCAAGCGCGCACAGCTGAACGATAGTCGCCTTGATCTGCCTGACGATTGCCTAAACGTAATAGCTGGTCAGCCACATCTCGTTTTTGATTGACCGCCTCACGATTGACTGGCTGTCTCAACTGTTCATCAAGCGAATCTTGGGCATAGGCCGATGGCATCCCCATCAACACCATCAACATTACCCCGCAACCAAATCGAACTGTGCCGTGCACGAGCAACTCTCTCCCACATGTAAAAAACTAAGGCCCAAAAATTGAGTTATCAAGCGTCTGGAGCTAGATTTGACTGTTCTAAATCAAGGTCGGATACATCTAATAAATCCGATAGCTCCTCTGCCAAATTTTCCTCGGGTTCAGCTTCAGTATCCCCAAAGTAAATCGACTGAATATCACGCGGCAACGCTTGACGCAAAGATTGCTGAGCATCGATCAACAAAGTTTCCACAGAACCAGGAGAAATGCGTTGCCCCTCAGCCTGTAAATAAGCAGCAATACGGGTGTTACTCCATCGAAACGTCTGGGCCATCACAATCACCAAACGATGCAGTGGCTGAAGTTGCTCAAGGGTCTGGGTCACGTAACACCATAAAGGCGGCGATGCCTCTTGAAGATTGTAGTGAATCTCTTCAACATTAGGCAGGGCCGCCTGATTAATACAGGCCGCTGTCAAATTGACCAACCAAGCCTGCAAAGAGAAGTTTTCTGGAGGATCGCTGGGTAAATCAAGGCCACCCAGCTCATACAAGATATGTCTCCAGGTCAGCGCAAACAAATACTCTGATTGCACCGTAGAGCGGGCCGAATGACGAATCAGAGTATAAACCACTGGACTGTAGCGACAAAACACAGCCGTAAAGTACTTACCCTCTTCGGGATGTAGCTTCAGCTGCTGCACAAGGTCATAGTCGCTGTATTCGAAAAGCGACTTAACGACAGCATGATCACATTCGGGAAAATTAGGAATATCCACAATACTGCGAACGGGGCTCCTGCCAATCACCGGCAGCATGGACAGACCGGCTTAATCAGACTGAGACTACCGTATAAATAGCCATTACTATACCCAGGATCTGTCGAATCTTAAAGATTCGGAGCAAAATCCCTCGTTAAGGTTGGCAATATGTCACCGTCAAATAGCCAAATCAGGCTATCGATAAAGGATCGGTTAACCCGGCATGTTTCCAGCAGCCAGTCGGTTTTAGCCTTGATACACTAGGGGCAGCCATTGTGTCCTAAGTGCTCTAAATATCAAGAGCATCATTTTTCCCCAGATTGCTCATGGATTTTTGCTCCCTCGTTTTTTCATCATCGCTAGCTTCAATATGGCAAGGCTTACCGCTCGATAGCCTCGTGTCGACCCAAGGCATCATGGTGCTGCTGCTGGTGGCTTACGCGGGTGCCATGTGGATGTTTTTGACCAGTGCGCCAAAAGTTCACACAGTGATGGTTTCGGATTTGAACATTGCTCAGCAGTTTTATGAGAGGATGCTAGGCCTATCAGCAGCGGATGTACCGCTCCATTATTACTACAACTACGAGCAAACCATGGGAGCAGGCTTAGATCCAATGATGGGTATGGGGTCTATGCCTCGTCCTAAAGAACCTAGCGATGGTAGCTTCGATGGTCTGTGGTATCAGTTAAAAAGAAATACCCAGCTACACGTTATCTCAGGAGCCAGTCGGGGTCATAAAGATCGTCAACGCCACGTCTGTTTTGACCGAGACTGTCTCGAACTCTTACTAATGCAGGTGCAGACCAATGGGGTGCGTCATAAAATTCGACGCGAACGCCCACTTAATTTCTTAGTCAAAGACTACGATGGCGCAGTTATTGAGATGGCTGAGGTGGCCGATTAGGTCTTGAAAATATGATCATCGATCTCTCTACAATACCTATCAGCGAGGGTACCGGATATCCAGAGCCTTTTAGGGCTGCCGTGGCAGGACGGTCTCGGCAGCGGCTAGGGAATGCGGCTGGGCTGACTAATTTTGGCGTTAATTTGACAACGTTGGCTCCCGGTGCTCAATCCGCTCTACGCCACTGGCATAGTCGTCAGGATGAATTTATCTATGTGATTTCGGGCGAACTGACCTTAGTCACCGATACCGGTGAAACGTTACTTGTCCCCGGAATGATGGCTGGGTTCCCGGCTGGAGTAACCGATGGTCATCATTTGATAAATCAGTCTGGTGCGATCGCAACCTATCTCGAAATTGGAGATCGCACCCCTAACGATCGAGCAGACTATCCCGATGATGATTTGCTGGCCCAACTAAAGACCGAAGGAGGGTATTGCTTCACCCATCGTAGCGGCCAACCCTATTGAATTTGAACCAGCTATGATAAACGTCCTTGAGCATCAAAACTGCTGTAGGCGAAGGACTTGAAAACTAGATGACATTCACCAAAGCATTGGCAACGTTTAGTTTTAGCTGGCAGAAGATTTCCCATAGAAAACGCCTCCGCTGGATCACCAAGGGGCTAGTGGGTGCTATGGCCCTGGCAAGCTGCCAACCCACAGCTCCTCCTCCATCATCCACTAACCTGCCGACAGCCCCTCAAACGCCTACTGCAGCCATATCGTCTTCTCCAGACATCAAAGTACCGCCACCGCCACCGTCCAACTCCTATTTAGCCCAACTACCACCCGACGCAACGAATCAGCTGGTGCAGCTAGACATCAACATTGTCATACCTACCTATCTCACCCAAAATATGAACTTGGTTAATTATGAGGTAGGTGAAACAGCAGACAACGGCAGCGCTTACTACTGGCTGATATATCGGGATGGTCAAAATCGTTGTTTTGCTATTGAATATGCCTCTGAGGGTATTGAGAATAGCTCGCTAGAAAATCAAGAATCTTTGGACAGCAGCCTGTTTGGTGAGGGTTATTACCTTTACCATGGCAAATTTCCCAATGGCGGTGATGGAGAATTGCCAGAGAGCGATTTGTTTACCGATTGGCTAGCAGGAGACGATGGTTTCTACCGGTTAATAGGAGCGGGTTTGGTAAATACTCGAAACTATGGACAAAGTGACTGCACTAATATCACGGTTGACGAAGCTATTGCGATCGCTGAATCTTTAGGCTATTTACCGACTGATATTAAAACCCTAGAGCTGATACCGACACAGCCAGAAGCTAGCGAAGAAAACTCTACACCTTGAAATCAGAAAAGGCATGCTGATTAAGCATGCCTTTTTTCACTAAATTCGTACTTCCAATCGTCACACACTGCTGTTGGCAGCGACTGTTTAGTAGTCTTTCCTAATGCTTTTCAGGCACTGATATCTAAGATGAGGCTTTCTGCTCAGAAGTATCTTTCTCGACAGTCGTTTTTAACTCTGTGACAGGAGTAACTCTCTCAGCTGCCGCAGGAGCAGGGGTAGAAACTTTCTGAGCTACGGCTTGGGGTTTGGGGACTTCTTTAGAGTTTGCCTTTGCGATAGGACGTTCAACTTTATCTAAACCAAGCTGCTCGCGTGCTCTATCGATCAAGAAATTAGCGCCGTTTTGACTAACATCCAAAAACGCTTGGCCTGTAGCAGCAGCGGCCTGATTTCCATCCGTTGATTCCATCTGCTGGGCTTGCCACCACTGGCGGGCACGACGTCCAGTACTGATAGCTAGGTCACTAAACCAAGCACCCAATACAAGTACGGAACAAATAAGCAACCAAACTAAAAGAGCTACTTCCTTAATAATTTTTCCCGTTAGGGTAAGGACATCTTTATAAGCACCTGCTGTCTTGGGATCAAAAAGTAGCTGAGACACCACAGCAGTCTGAGACTTAACGCGATCCATGGTTTGACCTCATCTAAAAATTTAATAAAAAACTTGATACAACTGTTGCTTTTGCCATCACACAGTAGGGCCATCCTATCGGAGGATGGCTAACCTGTCTGAAGACATCATGGATAGTCTTAAACTTTCTACTCAAACGGCAAATTACCGGTTTTGTAGTATTCAGTGTTTTGTTAAACGTTTTTGAGTATACCCAATGGTTCAGCCACCCCAAACTTTTTGCAACACATCGGCTGGGCTTAGGTCCGCTAGCTTATCTGTAGGCGATTGCACACCAACGACCCGTGTTTCGCCATCACCGATCGGTAAGACTGGGCTCAGTTTTGTCTGCATCACTAGGGTAAACACCTGAAGCGCCGTAGCTAGCTGGCTAACATAACTATCAGGACTAATGATTAAGTCAGCACCTGCCAAGATAGCTGCAATCTGTCCAAGGTTTTGAGCTGCAACGGTTTTGACATTACGCTGACGGCTAAGGGAGTTGACCAAATCCTTACTCTCAACGATCTCTAATAATAAAATGGGCAGCTGAGGCTGCTTAGACTGAAAATCATCAACTATGCTGAGCCAGCTACCCAGCGGATAACTATCCGCCTGTACGCCAAGACCGGGATACATCACGACATAGCCACTACCGACAAGCCCTAGGGTCTGACGTTGCTCATCAGCCCAGGCAATATCTCCTTCTGGCACATTCAAGGCCATAGAGACAGTCTGTGGGGACATTGCCAGTCCTTGTAAAAGGTCTGAATATTGACTCGCTAGATGCTGCTCTTTGTTGGCAGTCACGGTATTGGTGTAGAGCCATGTAGCCTGCGCACTACTGTAGCCAATACGGGTAGGGATGCCACTGAGCCAAAGCAGTATCCCTACCTCCCAACGGCTACTGGCACAAAGGGCTAACTCAAATTCGCGATCGCGAATAATGCCTAGCAAATTAGCCCAGTCCGCTGGACTATTTTGCCCTTGATAATCAAATGGAATAACTTCACTAACTGCCTTAGATACCCGATAAGCCGACTTGGATGAGGGCTCCACCACTACCGAAATCTCAGCGTTGGGATATATTTTTTGAATGGTCGTTAGCGTTGGAAAGAACTGAAGCTGATCGGTGATTCCACCAGGGACTAAAGCCAGGAGGCGCATGGGCTTTGACGAATACTTCGCTACTCATTCTAGAGGAAGCTGGCAGCGCTAACGCTGTTGTAAAGTCACTAAACAGGGAAATTGCAAAAATCATCCCTTGGTTAAGGTTTTTGAGAGAATATTAATAGCCCATAGGATGGCCAGGTCATCACCTCAAAACCACGTCCAAGGCTTCCCTCATCGATATTTGGAGACAGTATGCACCTACTCATACCGGCAGCAGGCGTTGGCAAACGGATGGGTGCCGATGGCAACAAACTGCTTTTACCCCTGCTCAATAATTCAATCATGGGTTGGACCCTAAAAGCAGCAGTTGCGGCCAGCACCATTGAATGGATCGGAATCATTTGCCAAACCATCGACGAACCGGTATTCAAAGAAACTGTGCTTAACCTTGAAACAGACAAACCTGTTGTATTCATCTGCGGCGGTGATACCCGCCAAACATCGGTCAGCAATGGATTGCAAGCCTTACCAGCCAATGCTCAGCAGGTCCTGATTCACGATGGGGCTCGGTGTCTTGC
>JBCDFI010000050.1:0-16797 GCA_039178155.1 Cyanobacteria bacterium P01_H01_bin.105 | reverse complement strand
GTTAGGTCAGGACTTTTCTTTTACTAACCCCTATTAACATTGGAGACTATCGATGGCCAATGATCTGATCAAGCCGTACAACAACAATCCAGAACTCGGACATTTATCCACTCCCATCAGTGATTCAGCCTTTGTTCGAACATTTATTCAAAACCTACCTGCCTACCGCAAAGGGCTATCTCCCCTTATGCGAGGATTGGAGGTCGGGCTGGCTCACGGGTACTTCCTAGTCGGCCCAGAAATTCTCTATGGGGCCCTGCGAGACTATGACCAAGCCCCCTATTTTGCTGGTTTTGTAACCGCTATTTCTCTAGTTTTACTCGGCACACTAGGCATGAATGTGTATGGTGGTGCTAATTGTAAAAGCGCAGATGAAAGTCCTGCTGGCACCGACAAACTCAAAACGTCAGAAGGGTGGAGTGAATTTACAGCAGGTTTTTTTATCGGCGGTACCGGTGGTGCCTACATGGCCTATCTACTATTGGAGCACTTCACAACGGTAGATGCCATTTTCCGAGGCTTCGTAAACTAGCTCCGTACCCATTGACCACCATATTCACCTAAGTTTTTATCAGAGGAGTTGACCATGGATGGAACCTATACATTATCTTGGCTACCGTGGATTTTAATCCCAATAGTCTGCTGGTTATTTCCCATCGTCTCGATGGTCCTGTTGATGTCTTACATTGAGAGCGACGTCGCCTAACCTGTCAGCACGCAAGCTTGTTTACCGGTACGTCTCTACTAGAGATGTCAACTGTAAGGGTATGTCGAATTGTCTATAGACGGTGGATAAGCTTGCTTTGGCAGTTTTGGACAGATGCTATAGGGTAGGGTAGTCAGAATTTTCAGCTCCTGCCATGACCGATAAGTTATTTACGGTGGGCGATCGCGTTACTGTGACCACCCAGCCGCCTTATCTCAAAACGGCTGATCCCATGCCTATGTTGCGCCCTCCAGACCTAGTTACCCTAGGGGAAGAAGGCACTGTCCTCGAACAAAAGCCCGGCGGCTACTGGGCCGTTCGTTTTGGACGAGGCTCCTTTTTAATTGATGGTCGCTATATTGAGCGAGTAACCGACTAAAAGTCCGCAGAGAAGTTAAATTCTTCCGTCAAATTAGGAACCTATCTGATATATTTAATAACTGTGCTTGAGAAGCAATCTCAAACACGGGTTGCTAGCTCAGCGGTAGAGCACTCGGCTTTTAACCGATTGGTCCTGGGTTCGAATCCCAGGCGACCCATAGATGCATACAGCAAATTTTTCCTAGAAAAGATCTGAATATTTTCTAGTCATAGGATAATTCTCGGATTCTTTTCGAGAAACGGATTATCCATGTTATCTGCTCAACATAGCCGATGGATAGATACTGCTATCCTTAATAAAACCCTCAGGTTTGAGAAACAACTCGTCATAAATATAGGGTTGTGGCCTAAGATTAATGAGTAGGGATACCTATTCGACCCTTTAATTGAAGCTGCCGAAACGGCGAAAAGTACTAGGAGGATTATATGGCGCTTGTACCTATGCGGCTATTGCTGGATCATGCCGCTGAGAATGGCTACGGCATTCCCGCTTACAACGTAAACAACATGGAGCAGATCCTGGCAATTATGCAGGCTGCTGATGAGACTAACAGCCCTGTCATTTTGCAGGCTTCCCGCGGTGCCCGTAAGTACGCTGGTGAAAACTTCTTGCGCCACCTGGTTTTGGCGGCTATTGAGACCTACCCTCATATTCCTGTGGTCATGCACCAAGACCACGGTAATAGCCCTGCGACTTGCTACTCTGCAATCCGCAACGGCTTTACTAGTGTGATGATGGACGGTTCCCTCGAAGCTGATGCCAAAACACCCGCTAGCTTTGAGTACAACGTTAACGTAACTGCTGAAGTCGTTAAGGTTGCTCACTCCATCGGTGCCAGTGTTGAAGGTGAGCTAGGCTGCCTAGGTTCCTTGGAAACTGGTAAGGGTGAAGCTGAAGACGGTCATGGTTTTGAAGGTGCTTTGAGCATGGATCAGCTTCTGACTGACCCTGACGAAGCCGTACAGTTTGTAGAGCAGACTCAGGTTGATGCTCTGGCTGTTGCGATTGGTACTAGCCACGGTGCTTACAAGTTCACTCGTAAGCCCACTGGTGAAATCCTAGCCATTAGCCGCATTGCAGAAATCCATAAGCGTCTGCCCAACACTCACCTGGTAATGCACGGTTCTTCTTCCGTTCCCCAGGAATGGTTAGACATGATTAATGCGAATGGCGGTAGCATTCCCGAAACATACGGTGTACCTGTTGAAGAAATTCAAAAAGGTATTAAAAGCGGTGTTCGTAAAGTAAATATCGACACTGACAACCGTTTGGCAATCACAGCGGCAATCCGCGAAGCAGCAATGAAGGATCCTTCCAACTTTGATCCTCGCCACTTCCTCAAGCCCTCTATCAAGTACATGAAGCAAGTTTGTTCCGATCGCTACGAAGCGTTTGGCACTGCTGGCAACGCTACCAAGATTAAGCAGGTTGGCGTTGACATCTTTGCGGCTAAGTACGAAGCAGGTGAGCTTGACGCTAAGGTTGCAGTTGCTGTTTAAGTAGCACGCTTCGGTTTAACTGAAGTCGTAAATGCATAAGCAAAAAGGGGATGGCTGTAGCTGTCCCCTTTTCTTTATGGTTTTTTATTTTTTGTGGATTATCCCTTCTTAGCCACCCAATACTTGCTCATAAAGTGGTTCGACACCTCTATATTGTGGAACCCTGCGGCCTCAAGACGCGCCACAATATCATCAGCGCTGTAATTACGATAATAGGGCTCATGGAAAACGTTCGGGAAGTTTTCCATCATCGGGGCAAACTCAGGAGTATCTAGCTTTTGAATGGAATCGCAAATGATCAACACACCACCGGGTTTAGTGACTCGGTAGCATTCGTTGATTACCGTTTGACGTACTTCCGCAGGCAGCTCATGGAATAAAAAGACGCTGACGGTCGCTTCGAAGTAATTATCTAAATAAGGTAAGGCTTCAGCATTAGCTTGGATTAGCTGGGGCAAAGTACCAGGCTCTTTACTGAGTAGCTCATTGGCCTTACGTAGATACATCGGAGACAGATCTACACCATAAAGCGACGTTTGAGGTAGGGCGTCTCGAATCATCTTGAGGGTGCGTCCTGTACCACAAGCTACATCGAGCACTTTGGGTATGCCAGTCAGATTTTCAATATAGTGCTTGAGGGGAGCCAGAATGCGACGACGCATGGGGTCGGCTGAGCCGTTAAACAAAAGCTCTACCTGCAGATCGTAAAGATTGGCTGACATATCACTCAGGTAGCCATCGGTTTGATGGTGAAAGTTTTGCACGTAGTAGCTGGGATAGCCTACCGTGCTGACATCAGAGCCAAAGTCTTGATATTGCTTATTTTTTGAACGATCCCACACATTGGGAGTATCAAACACCACCATAGGGTAGTACTTAAAGAAGTCATCCCATGGGTTATCAAAGAGCAAACTTGTGGGATAGACTCCGGCAGCTGCATCTTGCCAGTCAACTTCAGTCAGCTCATCTAGACGCTGCTTCAGAATCGCTAAGGTAGCGGCAGGAATTTCAGAGGTGCTGCCCGGTTCAACTGGAGAAACAACTTCGCGTAGTCGACTGAGCAGAGTTTTGTGGGTAAATCCAAAGGCTTGTTTGCCCTGTTGAAAGGTTTGGTAAGCAATTTTTGTCAATGTATCTGGCATAGCTCTGATCGGACAACAAAGGAAAAAGACAAAAAGATGAATAACGGGTCAAGGAGCTTTGAATAAGGCTGTGGGTTGCGAGCTATTGGTGGATCTGTCCTTGTAAACAGGGTCAATCTACTCAACCTGCCTCCTCAAAATGCCCTGTTGACCCGATGGCAGCCGATAGCAGTTCTTCGAATAAGATGCTTGCACAGCGTTATTCAATTTAGAACTGGCTACAAAATATTCGTTTGTTAACTATTGTAAAAGCTTATAAAGCGTGAGGGGAGGGTTGAAAAGGAAATCACGGTGTTATTTCTACAGCACTATTTCTCGCAAGAAGCTGCGCTAGTATAGATGGGTTGTAGAAAACCACCTCAGAGGACCCCTTAATGAAGCGTCTGTCCATCGACACTACTCAGATGATGCGTCGTACTGAAGATTTGATCAGCGCAGCTTCCAATCGCTATCGCATCACTGTACAGGTGGCAAATCGGGCACAGCGTCGTCGGTTTGAAGAGTTTGACAACATCGACGAGTCTCGAATGAAGCCAGTGCTACGCGCCATCGTAGAGATGTCAGATGAGCTGACTCAGCCTGAGATTATTGGCGAATAGGAACTATAGAAACTGAGGAAACGGGTTTATTACACCGATAGATCTGTTTCCTTAGGTATATATGGCTAGCAGATATCTTTTTATTTTTTACTAATTGCATTAGCGCTCAGCGATATGGGTAAGCAGCTTAAGTTTTTGTTTCTGGCCACTTTGACCACCTTAATGGTTTTAGCTGGCAGCATTTTACAAGTAGGTGAGCCGTTGATAGCGGCCCAAATGTCAGAGGCGAACAGCCGCGCGATCGCACTTGCCGATCAGCTGTACACTCAATATCCAGATATTCCCCGAGCAACAGCAGCACACACCACCTTACTGAGCCGATTTATTAACTATCATCTCGAAACCCAGGCTCGACCAGCTCAGTATCACTTTGACTGGGAGCTATCCATGGCGGATTATCTAGATGCTCACTACAGTCAGCAGTCACACACAAAGTCTGGAACTAGCGCTGACAAGCAAGTCATGCAATCTTTGAGTCCTCAGCAGCGTCAGGATTTAGTCCGGAGCTTAGAGCAACTCTTTACCAGTAAATAGGGAACAATGGCCGCACTGCTTAAGGAGGGTGAGGGCTGGCGACTAGGCTGGGATGAGGATCGCGACATTTTCAAAGCTCTAGTCGGTGGTGATTCTTGGGCAATAGAGCTGACCCAAGACGAGTTTGAAACCCTGCAACGGTTAGCCCAGCAGCTGGCTACAACCATGGCAGCCATGGCCAGCGAACTAATGCCCGACGAACATATCACCTGCGAGCAAGAAACCCCTCAGCTTTGGATCGCAGTTGAGGGGTTTTACAATAGCTATAATCTGCGGTTTATTTTACTTAATGGACGGGGTGGAGAAGGCGAATGGCCCGCTACCATTGTGCCCGAGGTGTTAAATGGTCTAGCTCATATCAACGTATTCTGAGACGGAAGATATGGCCTTTAAGATAGACTACGAGCGATTGCTCTAAACTGGGCAAATGCAGACTAGATATCTGCAGCGCTCGATTTTTTTATCAGAATTAACCAAGTCTGCTGCTTTAGCAATCAGGGTATAAAACGATATGAAAAAACTAAGGGTCGTTAGCGATACACAATTTAAACTACGTCCTGGCCTGTCTAGCGAGCTGCCTAAACAGGAAAAAGTGTTTGTGCCCAACGGGACCGAGTTTGACTTGACACAATCAGAGATTGTTCGAGATGGCCACTATAAGGTGACCCTGGCTAAGCCGTTGGGACCAGCAGGGAAAACCGGATGGTATGTCTACAAGCCTGACGTCAGAGTTTACGATACGAAAATCAAACTAACGGTCACTAGCGACACCCTGTTTAAACAGCGCCCGGTTTTATCTAATCAGCTAAATGACCGGGAAAAAGTATTTGTGCCCAATGGGACCGAGTACTATTTACAGTCTTATTTACCGGCAGAAGGGCAGCATGTACGGGTTGCGATCGCAAACGCCTTTCTCGGTCCCGAAAACCGTACAACCTGGTACGTCTATATGCCCGATATCCGCATTGTGGGCGACACCATTACCTTAACTGTCACGAGCGATACCCTATTCAAAACCTCCCCAAAATTTTCCTCTCAGCTGACTAACCAGGAAAAAGTATTCGTCAAGAACAGTACCGAACTCGAGCTCATCAGCCACGAACTTGCTCCGGCCAACCACATCAAGATAGAACTTGCCGAACCCAGCTTTAACAATCGTTCAGAGCGGATTTGGTACGCTTACAAACCCGATATAAAAGTCGATGGGAACGAAGTCGACAATCAGCCCAAAAACGAAACCCCACGGCCAGTACCGCGTGGACCTTACATCAAGCTACCGGGGTTTCGAGGTAACTTTTATCTAGCAAATCCCATCATTCCCAATGGCCACTTTACCTGGGGTGAAGCCACCCACGGAGGCACCCGCATTCCAGCTAATCGGAATGTAGTTTACGGCATTATCCGTATTGCTCGGGTCATGGAACAAGTGCGTGAACGGCTGGGTGGACGCCCCATCACCATTAACTCCTGGTATCGCGATCCGGTGACTAATCGCCGCGTGGGTGGCGCTAGCCGCTCTAGTCATTTATCTGGCGACGCCGTTGATTTTGTTGCCCCTGGTCTGCACCCCTATGACGTCTACGACCGGCTCAATCGCTGGTGGGGCTCAAAAGGCGGTTTGGCCAGCGCTACCGTATTTACCCATATCGATGCACGGGGCTACTATGCTCGATGGAGCTATGGGTTTTAGGCATATCCCATCAAAAATCAAAAACGGATGCTGGGTAGTTGTGTAAGGCAGTCTGGGCAATCTTGCTATGGCGAGTGCTGCAATCTTTGTGAGTTGGAAATGTAGTGGTTAAAAAAGCGCTAATTACGGGATTAACAGGACAAGACGGATCTTATCTGGCCGAGCTTTTACTCAGTAAAGGCTATGAAGTCTATGGCGTGGTTCGTCGTTCTAGCTCCAGTAGTTTTGGGCGTATTAGTCACTTTGCCGATAAAGTGCAGATTATTTCTGGTGATTTGCTAGATCAATTTTCATTGATGGATGCTATCGATCAAGCTCAGCCAGATGAGATTTATAACCTCGCCTCTCAGAGCTATGTGCCACTGTCTTGGACACAGCCTGCGCTGACAGCAGAATATACGGCTATTGGGGTTTCTCGTTTATTAGAAGCGCTTCGTCGTTGTAAGCCGGATACCCGGTTATATCAGGCATCTAGCAGTGAGGTGTTTGGTCAGCCAGATGAGTCACCACAGACAGAACTTACGGCATTTCGTCCACGCAATCCCTATGGAGTGGCTAAGGCCTATGCCCATTGGATGACGATTAATTATCGACAGAAATATGACCTGTATGCTTGCTGCGGCATTACATATACCCATGAGTCCCCTCGACGTGGAGCAGAGTTTGTCTTTCGTAAGATTACTCGCGGTGCTGTAAAAATTAAGCTGGGTTTAGCGAACGAACTGAGACTGGGCAACTTGGAGGCACGTCGTGACTGGTGCCATGCAGAAGATGTGGTCAACGCCATGTGGATGATGCTACAGCAAGAAACGCCAGACGATTTTATTATTGCTAGTGGTGAGACTCACTCGGTTAAGGAGCTGGTCGACTGTGCTTTTTCGTATGTTGGATTGAACTGGCAAGACTATGTTTCTATTGATCCAGCTTTTTATCGACCAGATGAACCGGTAGTGTTGGCAGGGTCTATTGACAAGATTACAAGCGAAATTTACTGGCAGCCCAAGTATTCTTTTACTAAGCTGGTTGAATCAATGGTTGAGAATGAGCTTGAGGAATTGACGGATAGTTCAAAATAAACCTTTAGCTCGGGCACTGATGGGCATTTAGCTCTTGGGTACTGAAGTGGTACGACTTCTCAAAATAATTTCTTGATGACGGATAGCTGTATTAGCGACTTCCCAAGGAAAGGTAAACGATTGGAATGACTCGGGAGAGATTCGATCAATATCAAGATCGACAACAACTTTTCTAAGAATTTCCAAAAGTTGTTGCCGCAGGTTTTGGAGTTCGTCAAAGTCTTGGGCCTGTTCTATCTTTTCGATCAGATCCAAAATTTCTAGATTGTAGCGATCGGCGCGATCTTTTTGATTTCTGATTAGCCACTGACGACCTTGCCACAGACTAGAACAAAGAAGAATACCGATGGATAAGAGTAAGCCAATGGGCTCGGCATAGGTGACTAAAAAGCTAGGATTATCTTGGGTATAGTAGGCGCGGGCCCCTTCGTGTAGGGGAAACCCTAGATTTTGGCTGGCGTCTGGAGACTGGATATTAGCAGTGCGAGGATTGATGCGAATCAGCTCACTGCGATGTTCATAGAGGATACGAGTAATGGCTTTGACGACATCCGGATGAACGTTGTTATTTGCGATCAGTAATGCGCTGACGGCAACAACAGGTAAGTCTTGAGAGGGAATAGGAAAACTGCCATCATAACTGCCCTTGGGGATAACGGTGGGTTCTAGGTAGGGTTGGGTGAGCTGTAACGCGCCAATCTGATCGATCGGTATGAGCTGGAATTGATTTGTTGCGAGCAGCTTGGCAACGCTAGTATTGCCAAGGCCAATGATCCGAAACAAGGCATCAACATCGCTGGCTTGAAGAGCTTTATGAGCCTCATCAGCGGTCATTGGATAAAATTGAAAGTCAGTTTTGTCGAGGCCATAGTGTCGGCTGAGGGGCCAAAAAAGATTGTAAGAACCGCTGTTTTCAGGCATGAGAGCAATGCGCTTGCCCTGCAGGTCACTCAATGTCTGGATACTGGCATCTTTGTTAGCAATGAGATGAAACATCTCGGGATACAGCTGAGCGACAGCACGCACATTGGGCTGAATAGGGGTGTCGTTTTGCACTAGGGCGAGATCGGCCGTGTGGTTGTGAATCGCCCCCATATTTTCATTGGACCCAGCAGATTCGACGACCTCTATCCGAATATTAGTTTCATTAGCTTCGGTTACTTGGGCGATGGCTTGGCCAAAGGCATAATATTCTCCCGTGGGGCCTCCGGTTGATAGGCGGATGGTGTGGATACGTTTTTGGTCATGGATGAGCTTGATGATGGATGCGATCGCAATCCCCACACTAACAATTAGAACGAGGCCCAAACCCCAGCGTCCCCACTTGCCCATGGTGCTATCTCCTGGTGTTCAAGGCGAGTTCCGCTGATAAAAAATCTATAAACTGGCGAGCGCTACGCCCCGAGCGACCATTGTGGCGGGTGGCCCACTGTCTAGCCCGATAGTCTAAATCCTCAGACGATACATCAAGTTCAGCCTGCTGGGCTAGATGATGCACAATGTCGAGATACATCGACTGGTCAGCCGCTTCAAAAGTGAGGGTCAGGCCAAAGCGATCGCTAAAGGAGAGTTTTTCTTGGACCGTATCCCAGGATTTAAGCTCATCTGCATCGCGGGGACGAGGACGATCCTCAAAAAATTCCCTCACCAGATGGCGTCGATTTGAGGTGGCATAGACCACCACATTTTGAGGACGTCGGGTAAGGCCTCCTTCCAAGACCACCTTCAGTGCCTTAAAGGCATCATCATCTTCCTCAAACGAGAGATCATCGACAAAGATAATAAACTTTTGCGGCTGAGGCTCTAAGCATTCCAAAATTGCCGGTAGGTCATATAAGGCCGATTTAGCAACTTCAATTAAGCGCAAGCCACGGTCAGCATATTCATTGAGCAGCGATTTGACTAACGAGGACTTACCGGCTCCGCGACTGCCGTACAGTAATACATTGAGTGCATTAAACCCAGCCAGTAGAAACTCAGTGTTTTTTATCAGAATATCTTTAGGCTCGTCATAGGCAGCTAAATCCTCTAAACGAATTGGATCGGGATCACTAACACCTATGAGTTCACCCTGCTGCCAACGAAACCCATGGAACTGACCAAACTGGCCCGTACCCTGACTTTGATAGTAAGTGATCAAATTAGAGAGGCCTGTCGACCAATCTGGCGACAAGTCAACGGGCATTGGCTCTGGGAGTAGAGACCAGACTATCGGTGCTTGGGCCAGCTGGCATGCTGTTTGTACGCACTGACTAATATGGCTTGGAGATAAATTGTATAGCCTTTGGAGAATTTGCAGATCGTGACGGGCAGCGGCCATGAGAGGGACAGGCAGCTCTGTGATTGTTAAGCGCTGAGCTGCTCGGGTAAAGGCATTGTCTGCAATCAGCACCTGCTGAAGTAAATGATCGCCCCAGCTTTTGCCTGTGCTTGCCAGGGCTTGAAACCATTCACCATAAGCGGAGAGACATTGGGCTCGTTCATTTGTGAGCCCTTTACTAATGCTCAAGGTTTCTAATAATGATAAAAATGTCTGCCCTACCGGCTCGGTGAGAACAGCCTGATAGAGTAAGAGCGAAGCCGCCTGCTGTCGATACTGAGCGATGGTAGCCGAGGCCGCCCCATATTTCTTCATCTCTAATCCCTTTGCGCTATGTCACTAGGACTTATCATCGCACTGATCTATGGAATCCTCGCCGCAGTCGGCGGTATTGTTGGCTACCTTAAGGTCAAGAGTAAACCTTCGCTAATTTCTGGTCTAATCAGTGGATTATTGCTGATCGTGGGTGCTCTAAGGGCAGCCCAGGGAATTGCTAGCGGCCTATGGGTTGTAAAAATTGTGACGCTGGTATTGATAATTGTTTTTATTATTAGGCTGATAAGGACGAAAAAGTTTATGCCTGCTGGGTTAATGGTGATAGGCGGAATCGCTACGCTAATTGGGGTGCTGGCCTAGAGACTGCACACCTAAACCAGGTTGATCGTTGGGCATAAGACGACCTAGCTCTAGCTGAGCACCCGTAAAGGGATCGTCTTTGAGATTGAGGTGACTATCGAGATCGAGATGGTTCGCGAGGGGCGATAGCTGGGCCAAGGCCATATTAGATAGAGTGCTATCGGAATAACAACCAAACATAACGCTGAGACCACAAGCACGGGCGGTGTGGATCATTCGATGGGCCTCAGTGAGGCCGCCGGATTTCATCAGTTTGATGTTGATGCCGTCGATGTGCTGGGCTAGGGATATGATATCGCGGCTGGTAAAACAGCTTTCGTCGATAAACAGAGGTAGAGGAGAGTGGTGTTTTAACTCGGCCAGATGGTGGTTGGCACTGACGGGTAGTGGCTGCTCTAGGTAGGTAACATTGCGCTCTGAAAGCCAGTTGGCCATGGTTTTGGCCTGATCTAGGGTCCAGCCGCCGTTAGCGTCAACACTGATTTTGTCATGGAGGCGAAATTCGGACTGCAGGGCGCTAAACATGGCTTGGTCGGCACTAATACCGGCAGGACTACCGAGTTTGATTTTGATGGAGCGGAGATCGGGGTAATCAGCGTGCCAGCGACGGATGCGATCGCACGCTCCTTCGGGGGTATTTATTCCGATAGTTACGGCGGTCGGACCAATGCGCTGACGGTCTAAGCCCCACAGCTGCCATAGAGGTAAACCCACTTTCTTACCCAGCCAGTCCCAGAGAGCGACGTCGATAGCAGCACGGGCAGCAGAGCAGGGGGCAATTTGGTCAAGGCTTTCTTCAATGATTTGACGATCGAGGGGATGGTAGTAAGAGATACCCTGGATAATTTGATCGAGGGATTGAATGATTGTTTCAGTGGTTTGAGTTTGGTCGCCGATGGAAAAGGGTGTGGCTTCGCCGTAACCGGTAATGTTATCGGCAGTGATTTGGACAAAGAGGTTGGTGGATTGGGTGTTAGTACCTCGGCTGATGGTGAGGGGGACTTTTTTATGGACTGTGATTGGTTGGTAGGTGATTTGCATTGGTGGGGTTTAGGGGTGTGGGATTTAGGGTATCTCGAATAGTGTCAAATCCTGTGTGGGGCTCCTCCGAGTGCCCCACACCCCAATGGGCAGGGTGGGATGCCACCCTACAACCCCATAAAAATAATTGCGTTGTCCTGGTTTGCAAACAGTGGGAGTTTTGGCGGGGCGGTTTTTAATTTCTGTTTCACAGAAATTAAAAAAGTATGGGTTTTCTATCTCATCTCAGATATTTTTTTACTGAGAAAACCTTTGAAACAGTGACTAGATCACTGCCCTTTTACGGTGTGAAGCGAATGCGGAACAGCGTAACCACTCTACCAACCGTCGTACAACCCCTTCGCCCTAACTATCGACTAACCTCTTATGCAAGGGGCCTGAGGACGTTGAGGTCCCCAGATCTGGGAGGTTTCAGGAGGGAAAGTCCTGAGCAACCCTTCTTGCTTTTGACCAATTGCTACAGGCTACGTTCATCTTTAAGGAAAAAAAGTTGATGCCAGGTTCAACTCTTTAGAAGCTGTCCATCCCTCAATCGGAAGATTAAATTGCCGTCGCACTTCCTCCAAAGGCATATCCCAAAATTCATCTAACGGCTGAGCAATAACACAAACCGCCTGTTTACCTAGCCTTTGCCCCGCTTGGTCATAGGTTTTCAGACGTTGCCATTGCCATGGGGTCAGCAATCGAGTAAACCAGCGACCAATGAAGGCGGCTCGCCCATAGGCAGGACTATACTGCTGGGCGGCAACAAAAGACCACACGCCTAATTCTCCAGCTAGGCTAGTGTCGAAGCCTAGGAGAACATGAAAAGCATCGTGGAAAAGGGGATAGCGAATAGATAAGGCAGGGAGGTTATCCAATTCGGTGCGGGTCTCGGGAGAAAGGGTGAGGGGCTGAATATGATTGGTTGAGAGAAACTGAGCGAGGGTCTGGCCAAAGCTACCGGAGGGAAATGACTGTAGAGCTTCTAGGGTGATTTCAGGTAGGGGATGCGTCAATGCAGTCAGCCTGTGATCTAAATCTCCGTAGGCAGGAGTACCCAAGGCGGCAGCTTTATAGGCAGCAGTGTCACCAGGATGACCAGCAAAACCGCACTGGATCGCTTTGACGAGATAGCGAAGGTGCATTTTTTGATTATTGCAAAATCGTTTTAGAAGCAATACGAGTTTTTTTCTTGGCCTGTTCTGACAGGTTTTGACCGGTCTGTAGCTGAGTGACGTTTTCTTGTAGAACAGTGGCAGCATTCTGATCGCCCAGTTGGAGGGCGGTTTGGGTAGCAGATTGGAGCATGGTGATGGCTCCAGTGCGATCGCCTGCTTGCAGCCTGGTTTCGGCAATTTGGGTTTGACGATATTTGGCTAGGGCCAGAATGTACTGCTGGACCTTAGGATTGGGCTGGGGCTGATAGGTGGTTTGGGAGACGACGTCGATAATAGCTTTATCGCTAGATAGAGAGCTGCCCAAAGCAGGATCGTCATACTGGATCTCGGCAGAGGCGATGGCATGAGTGCCAACTGGTAGCTGAGAAATATATAGATTAGCTAGAACAATGCGGGGGGTATCATTCATCAGATCGCCCAATCGCACAATGGCCTGTTCTCCTTCTCGGCGAACGTCTAATTCAATGGTTTCAGGTAGGACCTGGGCAATGGGTTTGAGTTCAGCTAGGCGCACTTGGGGCTGCAGCGTGAGCACCAGATAGGCATTAGTGAGGCTGACGGACTGAGCCCGATCAAAGAGACGACTAAATTCTTGGATAGCCGTATCAGGATTTTGGATATAGGCCAGACTACCGCTACCGGCATCGGCGAGCTGCTCTAGCACATCCTGGTTCCAGTGGTCACCAAAGCCGAGGGTACTGACAGTAAAGCTATGGCTGACGGCAAACTTGGCCAACTTGAGACAGCGGTCGTTACTGCCGTGCTCGTTTTCGCCATCGGTCAGTAGAAAAATTTGGGAAACAGTGCCAGTTTTGCCCTTGGCAACTTCTTTGATACCTAGCTTTAGACCTTCATCAATGGCGGTGCCGCCACCGGCTCGGATACCATCGATGGCTTGTTTGATGGCGTCGGGATTGGTAGCGGGCTGGTTAGGGACAACTAGCTGAGCTTCGTGGTCAAAAGAAATAATAGAGATATGGTCTCGGGGGGACAGGCTATCAACAATTTTTTTTGCGGCAGCGCGGACGGTTTGAATGGGGGTGCCGCCCATAGAACCGCTTTGATCAAGAATGAGACCTAGGTTTAAGGGGGGACGGTTACCACTAGCAGCGGCCTGTACGGAGATGGCTAAGTGTCGCTGAGCGTTGGTCTGGGTGGTATCTAGGTTGCGATCGCTAATAGACCACTGCACGTTAGCTTTCATACGTCTGTTTCCCTATCAATAATGCTGTCCATGTACTGCTCATATAGTCATGCAGACTCACTCTAAATACATCCCCCCAATGTGTGGAAAAATTTTGCTGTAATTTGCCGGAATTTGCTGTAATTCGCTGCAAAAGGCAATGCTTTGATTAGACGCAAAAGTTAATCTGAATCTTGGGCACAAACTGGGGACAACCATATTCGATGACAAGACACGAGCAATGTGCAGATAAGAGCTACACAATCTGACGCAAATTTCCTTAAAAAGACTCACAATTTATCGACGCTGGAGGGGTCACTACCCTGCTTTTTTGTCAGTTGCCATGGGCGGATATCACCCAAATTCCTAGCCTGCGAGCTGGTTCAGAGCGAGTTACACTATGTAGACGTCAATGGGTCGTGACATCACAGATCTGTTGAAGCAAAACGTTGAACGGTGAACAGCTGACACCGCAGAGGGCTAACTGGGTCTATGAGTTCTAATATCAAAGCCGTACAGGCTCCTTATTATGGCGGGGATGCCGCATTTCGTACTCCCCCTCCCGATTTACAGTCGCTTCTACTCAAAGAGCGAATTGTTTACTTGGGTACGCCTCTAGTGTCGTCAGACGATTACAAGCGTCAAATGGGCATGGATGTCACTCGGTTGATCATCGCCCAGCTGCTCTATTTGGAGTTTGACGATCCTGAAAAGCCTATCTATTTCTATATCAACTCTACTGGAACATCTTGGTATACCGGCGATTCTCTTGGCTTTGAAACCGAAGCCTTCGCCATTTGCGATACCATGCGCTACATTCGCCCACCTGTACACACGATTTGCATCGGTCAGGCCATGGGCACAGCTTCCATGATTTTGGCATCAGGTACTAAAGGCTCCCGCGCCAGCTTACCCAATGCGACCATCGTATTAAACCAGCCCCGTACAGGTGCACGTGGACAGGCTACGGATATTCAAATTCGGGCTAAGGAAGTGCTAGCCAATCGTGAAGCAACGTTGGATATTTTGTCCTACTGCACAGGACAAACTCCAGAGAAACTTCAGAAGGATACGGATCGGATGTTTTATCTGACACCTGAGGAAGCGAAGGAGTACGGTCTGATTGACCGAGTCCTAGCAAGCACCAGAGATCTGCCTGCTCAAATTCCAGCAGGTGTTGGTTAACTTATGTCTGTAGAACGTCCTATCCGAGTGCCATACAATTTACCCGGTAGCCGACAGTGGACTTGGGTAAATATCTACACCCGTATGAGCCAGGAACGCATTTTGTTCTTGAATCAGCCGTTGACCGATGGTGTAGCCAATTCGTTAATTTCAGCCTTTTTGTACCTAGATTCCGAAGATCCAGGTAAGCCGATTTATCTGTACATCAACTCCCTTGGCGATCCAGTTATGGCTGGCATGGCCGATGGATCAGCTGGCATGATGTCTATTACGGCTGGGCTAGCTGTCTATGACACCCTGCGTCACATCAAGTCTGATGTGATTACCATCTGTATGGGGCAGGCGGTTGGCATGGCGGCTATCCTGCTATCTTGTGGTGCGAAAGGAAAGCGCTCTAGCCTGCCAAATTCTTCGATTGCTCTGATGCACCCCTACAGCGGCACACGTGGCCAAGCCAGTGATATTGAGCTAAATGCCGACGAGGTATTGAGCAAAACAGCACTCATTACCCAGCTGCTGAGCGAAAACACCGGTCAAACCGTAGAGAAAGTCCACAAAGATATGGAGCGTATGTTTTACATGACGCCCCAAGAAGCCATTGCATATGGCTTAATCGACCGGGTAATTGAGAAACCTGCTTGATTTTTGAGCGTAATTGCTGAAACATCCTTTCACTCATCCCTCTGCTAACCTTTTATTTCTGATAAACCCATGCCCATTGGTATTCCCAGCGTCCCCTATCGCCTGCCTGGTAGCACTTACGAGCAGTGGATCAGCATCTACGAGCGACTGTTTCGTGAGCGCATTATTTTCTTGACTGAAGAAGTCACAGACGGCATTGCCAATGCCATTGTGGCCTATATGCTGTACTTGGATTCTGACGATCCAACTAAGCCGATTTATTTGTATATCAATTCTCCCGGTGGTTCAGTGACGGCTGGGATGGCGATTTACGACACGATGCGCTACATCAAGTCAGAGGTAGTGACTATTTGTGTGGGTTTAGCGGCCTCTATGGGCTCGTTTTT
This sequence comes from Cyanobacteria bacterium P01_H01_bin.105, assembly GCA_039178155.1. Classification (GTDB taxonomy): domain Bacteria; phylum Cyanobacteriota; class Cyanobacteriia; order Phormidesmidales; family Phormidesmidaceae; genus Leptothoe. Next base: position 616 of record JBCDFI010000050.1, on the reverse strand, counting down.
ACTGTGTGCAGGAGCGCCCGGTAAGCGTCTTGCCCTGCCCCACTCCCGCATTATGATTCACCAGCCTTTGGGAGGTGTGGGTCAGCGTCAGGCAACGGATATTGAGATTGAGGCGAACCACATTGTTCAGATCAAGCAGCGCTTAAACGGCTTGATGGCAGACCATACGGGGCAAACCCTCGAACAGATTGAAAAGGATACGGACCGAGATAACTTTATGTCCGCTGAAGAAGCTAAGGGCTACGGTCTAATTGATCGGGTGATTGAAGAGCGGATTTAGCGGATTTAACAGAGGAAACCCTTTGGTCAGAAACTTGAACGTGATTTAGCTAGCCAGATTCTGCGTTTTAATGGCAGAATCTGGGTTTGTTCTTGTGGGTGCTATGGGGCTAGCTGATTATTACCGCACATTAGGATTACGGACGGGGGCATCTTTTGATGATGTCAAGGCGGCCTATCGTAAGCTGGCACGCAGGTATCACCCGGATGTTAATCCTGATGACCAGCGATCGCAGGATCGGTTTATCAAGGTAACCAAAGCCTATGAAGCATTGCTAGAGGTGTTTCAGCCTGATGAAGAGACCGAAGCGAGCACTGCGCCGGTCAAAGATCCGGT
>JBCDFI010000049.1:0-16843 GCA_039178155.1 Cyanobacteria bacterium P01_H01_bin.105 | reverse complement strand
TTATTCACTTCATATTCTTGATCCGAGATTTGCTTCAGTAGCTGCACCCGCTTTTTACTTTCATCCGACCCGACCGCCACATAAGCGGTGCCATTGATTTTGAAGTATGCGATCGCACTCAAGTCTTCATCATGGTGGATTTTCCCAAAAAACCTCACAGTCTGAGCCAGAATCGGCATCCTGCATCTCCAATAAATTCACCTTCTCTATGTACCGCACTCGATCTAAAAAAACAGCCGCTAGCAATAAAAAGATCGCTACTATTGAGCGAAAGCTGTTAAACCGTTAGGGTGTATAGGGCATACCGACTTGGCACAGAACACGGCAAACCTAGCATGCGATATCTGATCACCAGCGCACTTCCCTATATCAACGGAATTAAGCACTTGGGCAACCTGGTGGGGTCGATGCTGCCCGCCGATGTATATGCTCGATTTTTGCGTCAGGAGGGCGAAGATGTCCTATATATATGTGCCACTGACGAACATGGGACCCCAGCAGAAATCGCTGCTTTAGAGGCCGAGCTGGATGTGGCCGAATTTTGTACCCGTCAGTATCAAAAGCAAACGGATATCTACGAGCGCTTTGGCCTCTCGTTCGACTACTTTGGCCGCACCTCGGCTCCAGAAAATCATGAGCTGACCCAGCACTTTTATCGTCAGCTGGCAGAGCATGGGTTTATCGAAGAGCGAGAAATCAGCCAGATTTATTCACTCGACGACGAGCGGTTTTTGCCCGACCGCTATGTCACCGGCACCTGCCCCAACTGTGGCTACGAAAAAGCACGGGGCGATCAGTGTGAGAACTGTACTAAGGTGCTCTCACCGACAGATCTGATTGACCCCCGCTCAACGATTTCTGGCAGCACAAATTTAGAAGTGCGTAGTTCTAAACATCTGTTTTTGCTATTAGATAAGCTCAGCGATGAGGTCAGAGCCTGGGTCGATAAGCAAACCCAGTGGCCAACGCTAACTAAGTCTATCGCCCTCAAGTGGCTCAACGAAGGTTTACAAAGTCGGGGTATCACCCGCGATCTCAGCTGGGGGGTGCCAGTCCCGGCTAACGGGTTTGACGGCAAAGTCTTTTATGTGTGGTTTGATGCGCCCATCGGGTATGTATCGGCGACCAAAGCCTGGGGAGCTGCGACCGGTAACGACTGGGAAAGCTGGTGGAAAGATAGTGACAACGTCCACTACACCCAGTTTATGGCCAAGGATAATCTGCCATTCCATACGATTATGTGGCCTGCAACTATTCTGGGTAGCCGCGAACCGTGGAAAATGGCTGACTATATTAAGGGCTTTAACTGGCTCAATTATTACGGGGGTAAGTTTTCGACTAGCTCTAAACGCGGCGTATTTCTGGATCAGGCTCTAGAGATTGCCCCGGCGGACTACTGGCGCTATATGCTCATGGCCAGCGCTCCGGAGTCGTCTGATTCGGCCTTTACCTGGGAGCAGTTTCAGACTCGGGTAAATAAAGAGCTAGCGGACAACCTGGGTAACTTTGTCAATCGCATTTTGAAGTTTACGGCGTCTCGATTTAGTAAAGCACTGCCCGAGGGAGGTACCCCAGGTGAGACCGAAGCTGAACTGCAGACAACCTGTATGGAACTAGTCGAAAAACTGCGCGGTCACTTGCGTAATCAGGAGTTTCGTCGGGCTACCGAAACATTAAATGCGCTGTGGACGGCGGGGAATCAGTATATTGACGTGCGTGCTCCTTGGGCTCTGTTTAAGACCGATAAGGACGAGGCCGCTGTGGTTATTCGTACCTGTATTAATCTGATTCGGCTGTATGCGATCGCAAGCGCACCCTTTATTCCCCATGCCGCTGACACCCTCTACGATGCGCTGCAGCTCACCGACGAGGAGCGCAATAGTTCTATGGCCGAGGCCACTGATTTGACCATCCTGGCCGCCGGTCGGGAGTTTGACGTTCCTGCGCCACTGTTCCAAAAGCTAGATGATGACCGGGTAGCTGAACTCAAGGCCCAGTATGGAGGTGAGTAATTTGGGATTAACATCAACATGGTCTCCCATACTCTGATTATTTAAAACTGACCTAAAAACTGACCTAAAAACTGACCTAAAAGCTGATCTACAAAACTGATCTAAAAACTTAGTTTGCCATGACACGTCTTCCTGCTTTAACCAAAACTTTGATTGCTCCCGTTCTGCTCTCAGCCACGCTGCTGGGCTGTGGCAATAACGCCGAACTAGATGAATCTGCCACTCTCGTCGGGGTCGAGGTACCCTACGTGGCCGTTACCCAAATTGTGGAGCACCCGGCGCTAGATGCCGTTCGCGATGGCCTGCAAGACAAGCTCAAAGAAGAGGGCTACGAGGCCAAGCGTTCGCTCAAGTGGGAATGGGAAAGTGCCCAGGGACAGGCGGCCAATGCAGCGCAGATCGCTCAAAAGTTTGTGGGTGATAATCCAGATGTGATTGTGGCCATTGCCACACCTTCCGCCCAGGCGGTTGTGGGTAATACCGATACGATTCCCGTGGTGTTTTCGGCAGTGACCGATCCAGTGGCGGCTGAGCTGGTGCCAAGTTTAGAGGCGTCGGGCGGTATGGTGACCGGTGTCAGTGATTTGTCGCCTATCGATGAGCATTTAGCGCTGATTGCAGATATTGCCCCCGATGCTAAAACTGTGGGTGTCATTTACAACGCGGGTGAATCTAACTCGGTCAGCTTGGTAAATTTGCTCAATACTGAAGCTGAAGCCCAGGGATTTAGCGTTGAAGAAGCGACGGTCTCTAGCTCGGCGGATGTTGCCACAGCGGCGGAAAGTCTGGTGGGTAAGGTGGATGCCATTTATATTCCCACCGACAATACAGTGGTATCGGCGTTAGAAGCGGTGATCCAGGTTGGCAATGAGAACCAGCTGCCGGTGTTTGCTGGAGATACGGACTCGGTGGAGCGGGGTGCGATCGCAACTGCCAGTTTTGATTATTACGAAGTCGGTCGCCAAACCGGGGACCTGGTAGCACGTATCCTCGGCGGTGAGACTCCTGGCGATATCCCCGTAGAACTAGCCAAGACAGTCGATTTAGCTGTTAATCTAGCCGCTGCAGAAGCCATGGGAATTACCATACCCGATGCCATCAAAGACAGTGCCGATCAGCTGTTTGAATAATTTGTCTGCTTAATCCATCTGCTGCCCTACGGTTGCCCCACAATTCCCAGCAAAATTCCTAATACAACGTCCATGGGGGGGACCGCATAGTCAGCCAAATCAATCTCAACCGTCTGCCCAGATAATTTTAGAAATCGCCATAAGCTACCCGTCGTTACGGCACCATGGACAGCTGCCATTGGGCATGGAAAGGTTCCGTTCCATAGTTTGCTGAAGATAATCACTGGGTTGCACTGGCGTAAACTCGGTCAAAAAGGAGCCCGTCTCCACTAGCTTGAGGGCAAAATCGTTTTTTACCTTACGTAGGGTGAAGTCACTGTAGGCCATGGGTTTACGCTATTATTCGATACTCTATTGAAATACGCCATATACGTAAGGCTAGCCCATCTCCGTCCTACCGATTCTTGCTATGTCTTTTGTTGCATTTCTCGGAGCTATTGAAACCGGTTTGCTCTATGGCTTTCTTAGCCTCGGGGTGTATCTTTCCTTTCGGGTGCTCAAATTTCCTGACCTGACGGTGGATGGCAGTTTTCCCCTCGGTGCCGCCGTCGTGGCTACCCTGATTACTCAGGGCATAAATCCTTGGATTGCCACCGTTGTCGCGATGGTGGCCGGAGCATTAGCTGGCCTATGTACCGCCATTCTCAGTGTACGGTTCAACATTTTAAATCTGCTGGCCAGCATTCTGACCATGATCGCGCTTTACTCGATCAATCTGCGCATCATGGGTCGGCCCAATGTGCCTTTACTCAATCAGGCTACATTGTTTGACGGTCTAGAAACGGTGCTGCCGATCTGGGTGATTTTACTGCTGGGGCTGGGGCTAACAAAATTAGCTATCGACTGGTTTCTCACATCAGATTTAGGACTGGCGATGCGGGCGACTGGCATGAACCCGACTATGGCCAGTGCCCAAGGTATTTATACTGACCGGCTGATTTTGCTGGGAATGGCGATGAGTAATGCCCTAGCGGCTCTATCAGGAGCGCTGTTTGCCCAGGTGAATGGGTTTGCCGATGTGGCCTTGGGAGTCGGGACGGTGGTGGTGGGACTCGCCACCGTCATTTTAGGAGAGGCAATTTTTCCCAGCCGCACGGTGCGCTGGGCCACCCTGGCGGTGATTTTAGGATGTTTAATCTATCGTTTGGTGATCGCTATGGCGCTCAATGCGGATTTTATCGGGCTGCGGGCTCAAGATCTAAATCTGGTGACGGCCCTAATAGTAGTGCTGGCTTTAGTGTTACCCAAGGCCAATCTGTTGGCTAAATTTAAGCGATAATCGGTTTTCTTGTCTGCTGCCTCTCCTCCATGATTTCTCTGTCCGATATCCACGTCACCTTTAATGCCGGTACTCCCCTGGCTAAACCCGCGCTGCTCGGGGTTAATGTGAATATTGCCGCCGGGGAGTTTATTACGGTCATTGGTAGTAACGGAGCTGGTAAATCTACCCTGCTCAACATTATTAGCGGCGATATTTTGTGCGATCGGGGGCAGGTTTCGATTGGTTCTGAGGACATTACCTCATGGCCCACGGCCCGTCGGGCAGAGCTGGTATCACGAGTATTTCAGAATCCGCTGGCGGGTTCCTGTGCGGATTTGACCATTGAAGAAAATTTGGTGTTGGCCTTACGACGGGGGCAGCTACGGGGGCTACAACCGGCGCTAAACAATCGCTTACGAGATCAGTTTCAGGCTCGATTAGCAACGTTGGACCTGGGGTTAGAAAATCGGCTGTGCGATCGCATCGGTCTTCTCTCCGGAGGACAACGTCAAGCCCTGAGTTTGGTCATGGCTACCCTGGCTCCCGCCAAAATCCTGCTGCTCGATGAACATACAGCCGCCCTAGACCCTAAAACCGCTCATTACATCATGCAGCTCACCGATCAGCTAGTGACCGAACATCGCCTCACTACTTTGATGGTGACCCACAGCATGCGTCAGGCCCTAGATGTCGGTAACCGTTTGCTAATGCTGCACGCAGGCCGAATTGTATTTGATGTCGGCCCATCTGAGAAAGCCCATCTTTCGGTTGATGATTTACTTAAGCGTTTTGCCAACAATAACCTTAGCGACGATAGTCTATTGCTGAGCTAGTAAGGCTATCCGTAGATGAGATTAAAGCCGCGTTACCCCTTTAACACACATTCTTAATGTTAATTCGTTACAAACTGGCTCAAAATACCCTAAACCCAGTCTAAAAACTTAATGTATTTACTCACAATGACCGAAATTTTCTAAAAAAATGCCCAACCACCTGATTACATTTTTGTCATGGTTGATGCAGCTCAGCCCATATAAATCAGCTACTCTAAGTACCATTCACAGGTAAGACGTCTGTAAAAGTTAGGGAATTCACTAGAAAAATTAAAAAAGCTTCTAATAAACGTTACATTACTTAAATTATGCTAGTCTGTATTAACTAGAAAGCAGCATCACTACCCCACCTAAACGGTTCGTATGATTTTCAAATGATGTAACGAGCGAGGTAGTTATCACTTCCCTCAAGCTAGTTGCTTCGAAATCTAAAAAATCTTTTGTCATTGTGAAACATCCTGCGGTTTCGATACGACTGGTGTTTCAAGAGTTTTTAGACTTAACTCATGCGTTTTTGTTTACATTGCATCTTTTACCGTATTTTCCGTCGCTCTTTTTTAGGGCAGATTGATTTCTCTCTGTAGTCTGTCATCTCTCATATCTATGAAAGCTCCTCAAACATCCAGCGATCTAGTTCGCACATATCTTAAGGAAATTGGGCGAGTACCGCTATTAACCCATGAGCAAGAAGTTGTTTATGGAAAGCAGGTTCAAAAGTTCGTCGCTCTACAAGCTCATAGAACCGAGCTACAGGAAAGTCTGGAGCGTGAGCCCAGTAAGTCAGAATGGGCTGAGGCAGCAGAGGTTTCCATCGATGAGCTAACTCAGGCAATTGAGGCAGGCGAATTGGCTAAACGCCGTATGGTGGAAGCGAATTTGCGTTTGGTTGTATCGGTAGCGAAAAAATATATTAAGCGTAACGTCGATCTGCTAGACCTGATTCAAGAGGGTACGATCGGCATGCAGCGCGGCGTCGAAAAGTTTGACCCACTTAAGGGCTATCGTTTTTCTACCTATGCCTATTGGTGGATTCGTCAGGCTATTACCCGAGCAATTGCTGAAAAAAGCCGCACAATTCGTCTGCCGATTCATATTACTGAGAAGCTTAACAAGATTAAGAAAGCCCAGCGTCAGCTTTCTCAGCAGCTGGGTCGTGCAGCAACGGTGCTAGAGCTAGCGGAGGAAGTTCAGCTCACTCCTAAGCAAGTGCGAGATTATCTAGAAAAGTCTCGAACGCCGCTTTCTTTAGATCTGCGTATTGGTGATAACCAAGATACAAACCTCGGTGATTTGTTAGAAGATCCGGGTCAGTCGCCTGAAGACTATGCTACTCAGTCGCTGTTACGCAAAGATCTTGACCGTCTAATGGCAGAATTGACACCTCAGCAGCAGCGAGTTCTTCATCTACGGTTTGGGTTAGATGATGGCAAACACATGACCCTAGCTAAGATTGGTGAATTGTTAAGCATTAGCCGTGAACGGGTGCGCCAAATTGAGCGCGAGGCACTAACTCGACTGCGCAAGCGTCAGGCAGACATGCGTGAATATCTCGCCAGTTGACCCTTTTTGACCGTTAATGTGTTTAATATATGGCTATCGAAGGATGCGTTGATCGCATCCTTTGTTTTTGTTGAAAAGAAGATACATAAGCAACCCAAAAAATATGGAAGATCCGTCGCCATCACTCGATAAGCTAGCCATAAAATTAATTCCCAACGGTCCTGAAATCTCCCCTTTGGGTGTGGGAACTTGGTCTTGGGGAGACTCTCTATTTTGGCAATATGGCAAGGGTTACGGAGCTGAGGATATACGGCAAGCTTTTGAAGCATCGCTGGCAGCGGGGGTTACTTTTTTTGATACGGCTGAGGTATACGGTTTAGGTAAATCTGAAGAGCTGTTGGGACAGTTTATCCAAGACACAGAAACTCCCGTGGCGGTAGCGACTAAGTACTTTCCGCTGCCCTGGCGATTTAATGCCCAGGCGGTAGCCGAGACGCTGACGGCTAGTTTAAAGCGATTGCAGCTGCCGACGGTAGCTTTATATCAGGTACACTGGCCTTTTGACTTTTTGATGGGGCAGAAAACTTTGATGAATGCCCTGGCGGATGAGGTTCAGCAGGGACGTATTCAGTCGATTGGGGTGAGTAATTATTCCGCTAGTCAGATGCATCAGGCCCATGGCTATCTGGCTGAGCGAGGGATTCCGTTGGCAGTGAATCAGGTGCAGTATTCTCTCTTGCACCGCAAAATTGAATCAAATGGTGTTCTGAGTACGGCCAAGGATCTTGGGATGACAATTTTGGCCTATAGTCCGCTGGCTCAAGGGCTAGTAACGGGCAAATATAGCGTAGAAACCTATGAGCCCCCGACAGGTGCCCGACGGCTTGATCCACGATTTGGTAAAGCCGGTCTGCTCAAGATTGAGCCAGTGATTACTGTGCTTCGGACTATTGGTCAGCACTACGATAAGACACCCGCCCAAGTTGCCCTTAACTGGTTAATGGGCCATGGGCATGTGGTGCCGATTCCAGGTGCGAAAAATGCTCAGCAAGCAGCACAAAATGCTGGGGCACTGGGGTGGTCTCTGACATTAGAAGAGCGAGAACAGATCAGTGGAGTGACTGCAGCTTGGCTGTAGAGAACCGCTTGAATTTATTGGCTTTATTGCTTGATCGGTAGGGTAATCGTAAACGTTGTTCCTTTGCCTAATTCTGTAATGTAGGTGATGGTACCACCGTGGGTTTCGGTAATGATTTGATAGCTAATCGATAGCCCGAGTCCGGTGCCTTTTCCCACCGGTTTGGTGGTAAAGAAGGGATTAAACAGGTACTCGATGGCATTTTGCTTGATGCCTGTGCCATTGTCAGTTACTGCGATCGCAATTGCTGGATGAGCTAAGTGATCTAGCACCTGGGTCCGAATCTGAATAATGCTGGGATTTTGCTCTATCTGTTGCCAGGTACGTTCTTGATCACGTTCTTCAAGAGTATCAATCGCATTGCTCAATAGGTTCATAAATACCTGATTAAGCTGTCCAGCGTAGCACTCAATTTGAGGTAAATTGCCATATTCCTTGACTACCTGAATTTTGGGACGCCAGTGCTGAGCACGTAAACGAGTTTGTAGAATAGTCAGCGTGCTATCAATGCCATCATGCACATCTATTTGCTTAATTTCTGACTCATCCAAACGAGAAAACAAACGCAGAGATTTAATGATTTCTTGAATGCGTTCGGTACCCACCTCCATTGATTGAAACAGTTTGGGTAAATCAAGTTTCAGAAATTCCAGTTCGGTTTCATCAATAGCTGTCTGAATATCTGGGGTAGCGTTAGGATAAGAGTGCTGATAAAGCTCAATTAGACGCACCAAATCTTGGGTATAGTTTTTTGCATGGACAAGGTTGCCATAAATAAAGTTAACCGGATTATTAATTTCATGGGCTACACCTGCCACCATCTGTCCGAGGCTTGACATTTTTTCGCTCTGAACCAGTCGAGACTGGGCACTCTTTAACTGATTAATCAGGGTTTCTAATTTCTCAGAGCGAGCTAGACTTTGAGCCAACAAATCAGCCTGATTGAGGGCAATTTCTAACTGGGCAACCACTGATTTGAGTAATTTGATCTCGTGGTGTTGCCAGGGACGAATAGTTTGGCTGTGGATACAAGAAATAATGCCAAATTTCTCAGACTCAGCATGTACAGGCAGAACTAGCATAGATTTATTGCCTAGAGCTGTCAGCGTTGCTCTAGCTTCAGCATCCTCCAGGAGAGAGATATCGTCTATCTGTAGAATTTCCTGCTGCAGTATCTTATCGGTAAACATCCCAAAACCGCTTGCTATATGTTTGCCGATAAAACTAGGTAGACCCGATACTTGAACTTCTGAGGTAATATCCCAGTAGGCTTCACCTTGGTTATTAGCCTCGATGTACCAGGCAAAGTGACAACGATCTACGCCAAGAAATTGCTGGATTTCTCGGACAGCGGTGTCAAGAATGCTATTGAGGTCGAGAGATATACGAATCTGGTTAGCAATCTGGTTGAGGAGCTGCTCTCGCTGCGCTTGTTGCTGTACCTTTTTAGTAGACTCAATCAGGGCTTTTTCGACCTGAATACGTTCCATCTCTGCACCCGTTCGACCGGCAAAAATCTCTAAAATAAATATCTCTAGTTCTGCATTCTTGGCCATGGGCTCGGTATCAATAACAGAGATATAGCCCAACATCTGACCGTCAGGGTTGAATATGGGAATACCCACATAGCTCTCTGCGTGCCAATTAATAAGGTGTTTGTTTTCAGGAAATTCTTGCTGAAGAGAGTGGGGGTAGCGACAGATGGTATGACTTTGAAAGATATTAAAGCACGGGGTTTCTGCTAAGTTATATTTAAAGTTTTCACCAAAGTCTGAGCCGTTCCAAAAGGCTACGGTTTGACCAAACTGTTGCTTTCCATCATCAATAACTTTGGCAATCAGGACATATTGGGTGTTAAGAGCCAGGGCTATTTGCTTGACACAAGCTTTAAAGAAAGCTTCACCAGTTTGGGTGGCTGTTTTTTTCACAATTGAGCGCAGCGTCTGTTCTTGATACTCTCGCTCAGCTTCGAGCTGCTTTAGATCGCTAATGTTGCGCATAACTGTGGATATAAATTCCAAGCTGCCGTCTTCGTCATGATGAGCCAAGATGACTTGTGAAACTGGGAATTCTTGTCCATTCAAGCTTCGCAGCCAGGATTCTCCTCTCCACATGCCGGTTTGAATCGCTGCTGGAATTGCTTCAGTTTCAAGCTTTTTTAGAACGTTGGGAGGATGGCATTCTCGAATATTGGAGTGCTTAAATGTCTTGTCCGTAAAATCTAATGAGGTTTTCCCAGCCGGGTTCAGGTATAGATGATTACCCTGGGCATCAGCAATGCCAACAATATCCGGGGTGGCTTCGATAATAGACAGCAGCCGCTGCTGTTCTTTTTCTGCTTGTTTGCGATCGCTAATCTCAATCATCAAGCCGTCCCAAAGGATCGCATCATCTGCTGTTTTCTCTGGTCGGGCAATGGTTTGCACCCACTTGAGTTTACCGCTGGGAGTAATAATCCGATGTTCGTAGTGCAACCCACACAGTGTCAATGCAGAGTCTCGAAGTGCCTGTTCTAGGCCATCAAAATCGCTAGGGTGAATTAAGTGAAAACACTGTAAAAAATTATCTGGCTCCAGCTCAAAAATATCGCGACAGCCCTCAGACACATAGGGAAATGAGTGAGTACCGTCAGCTTCTAGACGAAATTGAAGAATAAGCCCCGGTAAATTGGCGGCCAACCTCTGCAAACGGGCTTCACTAGACTGTAGCTCTTGAGTCCTAATATCGACCTGTTGCCCTAGTTCCTCGTTTAGCTGCTTTAACTGCAGCTCGGCTTCAACCCGAGCTGTAATCTCCATAAAGGTCCCTAAAATACCAACCACAGTGCCTTGGGCATCATGGAGTGGCATCTTATTAGTTTCAAGCCAAGACCGATGACCATCTGCTTGCTGTATGGATTCAATGATGCCAAGCTCAGGCCTATTCGACTCGATGACTCTGCGATCGCAATCTCGAAACCAAGTTGCTTCTTCGTGTGTCAAGGACAAATCAAAATCGGTCTTGCCAACAATTTGTTCAGGTGAACCTAAGCCTGCTACTTTACTAAACTGTTGATTGCATCCCAGATAAACAGAATTACAATCTTTCCAAAAGGCAGCTTCTGGCATGGTGTTGAGAATCCAATGCAATGTCTGCCCCGATGGCTGTGTTTGAAATTTTTGTAGTTCGTAACGTACAGTTTGCAGCTCGTCCTTTGTTTGTTGATGCTCTTTTTGAGCGTCAGCGAGCTGGGCCTGCAGGGCTTGGTTAGCGGCTTCTAACTCAACCATTCGTTTCTGATAATTTTCCAGGCTTTTATCCATCAGTATTTCAAATGGGCACAGGAAGTGAAATCACTAACTAATCAACATAATGGGACGATTGGTAGATTCGTTACTATTGTAGAACTTACGATGGGTTTAAACTACGTTAATTCTAGTAATGGCGAATCCCAATAATGTAGGTAGTATGTTGATCGTTAAATCGTGCCACAGGTCGGTAACTTTAAAGCGCAACATATTATGATGTAATGCCGTAGCAACCACTACAAAAACATTGATAGAAAACGTAAATAAGACAGCTATTTATAAGATTTTAGGTCAAACTCGACGGCAGCGCGTCAGTGATGGTGCATATACTCCATTACTGATGAATGCAGCCAAACAGCTGGTACTGGTATGGCCGCAGCTAGGTGACTTTGATAGTTTGGAATATGCCTGGTGGCTACGACATGGGGCTGATGAGCTTGCAGCCAAGGATCTGGTAATACGAGCCGTTGGTATTGGAGATCGCAACTCGGGTCAAGCGTTTTGTGCCTACACTGGGTTTCCTGAGGAGTCTCTATTGCTTGACCCGGAGGGCACACTCCACAGGGAACTTGGGCTATATCCGGGGTTAACGCTATCGATACCCGGCTTTAATCAGCGCCAAAATGCGTGGCTGAACCTGTTGCTAATGTGCGCGGGCATTGGTAGCCCCGGTACGCTATCAGAAGTTTTTCGTGGCTATTTGGGAGATCGCACTGCACCCCAGCTGATCAAAGATGACGAGGTTGTGCGGGCAGCACCCCTGCCCCCTATTAAAGGAGAGCTGTTTAAACGGGCTGGCGGTAAAGGGTTTCAGCGACCTTTTGAACTGGCCACTCTGCGATTACGGAATATGGCTGAGGTATTGGGCAAGTGGACTACCTATGTTCCAGATGTGAGCCATATTACTCAGCGAGGGGCCACCTATGTGATTTTTAATCATGAGGTGGTGTATGAGCATTGCGATCGCAACATTCTCGGCTTTGCCACCAATATGAGCCAACCGCTGTCATTTTTAGAGAACTATTAACAGCCCTTTTTGCCGTTGCTGATTTGAGGGACAAAACGATCTGTCAAACTTACCAATAGCCTGGATGTAACAAAAAAGTCCTCTGACTAATAAATCTAAGCTAGGAGAGTGCTTGAGATATTCTCCTAGAGTTCTGCCGTGGCTATTGTGTCAACAACAATCGTCGATACTCTCGTAGCTTTCAGTCAGTTCTCATCTCACTCAGTTGAGCATTGTCAAAAGCTTCTGTGGCTTTTTCTTGGGAGATTTTTTGCTTGACTCTAATCACTAGGGTTCTCTCCTTCACTTGCTCTAGTAGATCAAAGAGAGATTTTAACCTCGTTGGCGTCTGACAAGCAGCCTAGCGGTAGAAGTAAATTGAGCTATCACTTCACTTGAACCCTAACCTTACATCTGACGGATTAGCTTTGGCATCTTGCTAGAGTTGCTGCATACCGGCTAGAGGTTTGTTATCTTGAGAACGTTTGTTAGGGCTTTAATTTAGAGGCATCGGCAATGGGCAGGCAGATAAACCATCGAATAGGCATATTTTTTAGTGCTTGTCTGTGTTTGGTGTTGCTGGGGGCTAGTGGCTGTGCCGTGCCCCAGGTCAGTGCTGAGGAGCGGTTGTTTTTGGATCTGTCGGTGGAGGCGATCGATCATGTGGTGCTGCCGATGGAATCATTTGAGGGCACTCAGGTGGGTGGACTATCGGCCATTGCCTATGACCCAAGTAATAGCAAGTTTTATGCCCTGGCTGACGATCGCCAACGTCCTCGGTTTTATACCTTGACGTTAGACCTAAGCTCCACTGGCATTCAGGCAGCAACGGTGGATGCGGTTACTGATTTTCAAGATAGAGATCGCACCTCTATCGCCCCTTTGGATGCTGAAGGGATGGTGCTCACACCCAGCCGTAGTTTGATTGTTTCTAGCGAAGGCTCTCCTCAACAGAAAATTCCACCCAAATTGCAGGAGTTTGATCTCGAAACTGGACAGCTCAAAACCAAATTTCGTATCCCAGACCGATATTTATTGGCGGCTAAAGATGGCGAAACAGATGGTGAAACAGACAGTCAAACCCAGGGTATTCAAGAAAATATTGGCTTTGAGTCCCTGACTATTAGTGCACCTGGTGGTGTTTATGAGCCGTATCGGCTATTTGTCGCCACTGAAGGACCGCTGTATCAGGATTTAGACATTGATCCAGAAATTCCGTTTAAAAATCGCTGGCTGCATTATTTGATTGATCCGAACCAGTCCACACTGCTTTCGGAATATTTTTACTCGATGGACCCAGCTCCCCTGGGGGCGGTAATTAATGGCATGTCGGAAATTTTATCGATCGATGTTGGCGGCCATTTTCTGGCGATTGAGCGGGCATTTGGTCTGCAGGGACTGTCGGTTAAGCTCTATCAGCTGGCGACCGGTGTGGCGACTGATGTAAGTGCGATCGCAACCCTGCAAGGCGACACCAGTGGTATTACACCGATTCGCAAGCGACTGGTGGCTGACCTTACCCCTCTCAATCCCGATAACTTAGAGGCTATGACCCTTGGCCCCACACTACAGGACGGCACTCAGAGCCTGATTATGGTCAGTGACAATAACTTTGACAACCGACAGGAAACACAGATTTGGCTGTTTAAACTGAGGGGGCTATAAAACCAGCCTGCAGGGACTTGAGCAATACCTAGACCCCTAACCTTTGAACAAAACAATTTTCTTTCTTTAAGGAATGGAAATCACATTGCGGTGTTATGGTCGCGCTACTGAAATTATGGGCTGAATCGATTGCACCGTCAGATGTTCTCGCCTTTTTTGCCATCGTAGTTATCCGTTGTGTCGATAACCTGGTCTAAGTCTCCTCAGGGCGGAGGATAACGATTTATACCTCTATTCTGTATAATTTTTGCTAATCATGAAGGAGGCTTAAGCACCAAAGAATGAAAGTAATTGTATTAGGTGGAGATGGCTTTTGCGGCTGGCCCACCGCACTGCATCTATCAAACGCAGGTCATGACGTTGCCATTGTTGATAACCTATCGCGACGTAATATCGACAATGAGCTAGAAATCGCTTCGCTAACACCCATTAGCTCCATGTCCACTCGTCTGTCGACATGGCAAGAAGTCAGCGGTAAGACCGTTGATTTCCACAATCTCGATATTGCCCAAGAGTATGACAAACTCCTCAACCTAATTCGTGACTACGCTCCTGACGTCATCGTACACTTTGCTGAGCAGCGGGCTGCCCCCTACTCCATGAAGTCGGCGAAGCATAAACGCTACACCGTTGACAACAACCTTAACGGCACCAACAACGTCCTGTGTGCCATTGTTGAATCTGAGCTAGATATTCATGTCGTTCACCTTGGTACCATGGGTGTTTACGGCTACGGTACCGCTGGCATGAAGATTCCTGAGGGTTATCTCGATATTCAGGTGGTTACCGATACGGGCAAAGTCATCGAAAAACAGATTTTGCACCCCGCTAATCCCGGTAGTATCTACCACATGACCAAAACCCAAGACCAGTTGTTCTTTGCGTACTATAACAAGAATGACCAAGTCCGAGTTACGGACTTACACCAGGGCATTGTTTGGGGTACCAACACCCGCGAGACGGCCATGGACGAACGGTTGATCAATCGTTTTGACTATGATGGCGACTACGGAACTGTGCTCAATCGCTTCTTGATGCAGGCTGCTATTGGGCATCCTTTAACAGTGCATGGTACTGGAGGGCAGACCCGTGCGTTTATCCATATTCAGGATACGGTTCGCTGTGTGGAGCTAGCGATCAACAATCCACCTGAAAAGGGAGATCGAGTCAAAATCCTTAACCAGATGACTGAGACCCACCGGGTGCGTGATTTGGCCAGGATTGTGGCGGACATTGCCAATGCTGAAATTCAGTATATGGAAAATCCCCGTAATGAAGCACCTGAAAACGAGCTAGTTGTTGACAACCAGTGTTTCCTAGACATGGGGCTACAGCCTACTCAACTGGACAAAGGTCTAATGCTGGAAGTAACAGAAATCGCTAAGAAGTATGTTGATCGCTGTGATACTTCAAAGATTATCTGTACTTCGAAGTGGACGAAAAAGGCAGCAGCACCGACCCCCATTCCTGCTAGCTGAGGGCTTTGTGCCTGGTAACTAAAGTCTGAGAGAGGGGATGACCTATCTGATTCTATTTAGAGCGATAGGCTCCTCTTTTTTCTTTTTCTCCTTTCCATTTTCTCTGCTCCATCTGTCTTTAACATTGACATTACTCGATTTGATCGATGTTATTTGGGATATTGTCAAAAAAAAGATTTTGTGAATGCTTGAGTCTAGGTCAATTTCGCGATTGAATAATTGACAACCCAGTGTTTTTTTACACATTCGCATTCAACTACTGCTAAACGTATGCGTATTGCTCTGTTTACCGAAACCTTCCTACCTAAAGTCGACGGCATTGTGACCCGCCTCAAGCATACTGTCGAACAGCTACAAGCTTTAGGTGATGATGTGTGCGTGTTCTGCCCAGAGGGGGGTCTAACGGAATATAAAGGGGCCAAAATCGAAGGTGTGTCTGGGTTTCCGATGCCGCTGTACCCGGAGCTAAAACTCGCCTTGCCTCGACCGTCCATTGGAGAGGCGTTAGAGGCTTTTAACCCTGACTTGGTCCATGTTGTAAACCCAGCGGTACTCGGCCTAGCGGGGGTCTACTATGCTAAAGCTCTAGAAATTCCTCTTGTGGCTTCGTATCATACCCACCTGCCTAAGTATTTAGAGCACTATGGCTTTGGCATGTTTGAAGGCATGCTGTGGGAGCTGCTAAAGGCGGTACATAATAATGCTCGCATTAACCTATGTACGTCTACGGCGATGCAGCAGGAGCTAACAGAGCACGGTATTGAGCATGTCAAGGTGTGGCAGCGAGGGGTGGATACAGATCTGTTTCGTCCGGCTTTGGCCAATCGCAATATGCGTGAACGCCTGAGTGAAGGATATCCCGACGCTCCACTGCTGCTATATGTAGGCCGTTTGTCAGCTGAAAAAGAAATAGATCGGATTAAGCCTATCTTAGAAGCGATTCCAGACGCTCGTCTGGCGCTGGTAGGAGATGGTCCTTATCGAGAAGAGTTAGAAGAGCACTTTGCCGGAACGCTGACTAACTTCGTTGGCTATCTCGAAGGCGAGGAGTTAGCATCGGCCTATGCGTCTGCGGATGCATTTGTTTTTCCGTCTCGAACCGAAACATTAGGTCTGGTGTTGCTAGAGGCTATGGCGGCAGGATGTCCAACCGTGGCGGCCAATGCGGGCGGTATCCCGGATATTGTGACCGATGGGACTAACGGTTTCTTGTTTGACCCCAAAGATGACGAAGGGGCGATTAAAGCAACCCAGCGACTGCTAGCAGCCCGAGCCGAAATTGAGCTACTACGACGCAATGCTCGAATTGAGGCGGAGCGCTGGGGATGGCGTGGGGCCACTCAGCAATTGCAAAAAATCTATAGTGAGGTGTTGGCGATGGATGTACCGCTAGTGGCTTAGGAGAGACTTTTGAGAAAGGTGATCTGGGCGTCCCTGAGTTCGATGGCTGGGTTGGCTGTGAAAACAACGTCCAGGGCTTTTTCATAACTGTTACCCTGTTGTATTAGCAGGGCGGCTAGTACTGTGCCTGTA
>JBCDFI010000048.1:0-16854 GCA_039178155.1 Cyanobacteria bacterium P01_H01_bin.105 | reverse complement strand
TGATCATGGCATGGCATCGACGCTTCGTTGCCAAACGGTGACGGTTTCATCTTGACTGCTGCTGACCAGGGTGTGACCGTTAAATGCGATCGCAACCACTCCCCATCCCTGAGCCAGCTCTGAAACACACTGACCGCTAGCACCCTCATACACTCGCAACACATTGCCATCAGTACCTACCGCCAGCAATCGGGCATCCGGGCTCAACGCCAGTGCGGTGATGCCCTCTGCCCCAGAGCAAAGACGCTCAGGTGTAGACTGCCCCACCTCCCAAACGTCTACCTGGCGGCCATTGCCGACGATGATGTGATAGCCGCCAGGATGTAGTGCTAACGTCTGGCCTTGACGAATGGGAAACGTTTCAATCAATTGTTTCTCTGGCAGAGACCAGAGGCGTAGGGTGAGATCGCGACTAATACTGGCCAACCGTTCACCATTGGTTGCGATCGCGCTGACCCAATCCTGATGTTGGTTAAATTTGTGGCAGGGGATAAGCTGCTCGAGATCCCAGAGGGTAATGTGACCTGTACCATCGCTAACAATCAAATAAGACGGGGCGACGGCGACGTCCGTTGGCTGCCAACCGGGCTGGCTAAAGGTGTGGGCCAATGTACCCTTGGCCAAGTCCCATTGTTTTACCGTACTGTCGCGGCTAGCACTATATAGGGTGCGACCCCGTGGATGGAAGGCTAGAGCCGTGATCCGATCCCCATGACGTCGCCCCCTCAAGCTATAAATCTCTGCACCGCTGGTCAGGTCGCAAATCAGAATAGCCCCAGTGCTGGTGCCCATCGCGAGAATTTTTCCCTGAAGCGCTAGAGCTGTCGTGATGCCGGGGGTGAGCTGACAAAGAAAGTCCCAGTGGAGTTGGCTCGTAGGTTTTACCTCACTTTTTATTAACTCTGAAGCCGCAGGAGAAAGCGCTTTTTTTGTGAGAGTTTGTAGAGGCTGCGACAGAGAATCTGGCGAGATCAGTAGGGAGCGAGCTTTGTCCAATAGGGATGGAGCAGAGGATTTTTTAAGATCGATAATCGCTTGACGGGCATTGGCGTAGCGATATTTAAGAGAACGCTCCAATAGTCTATGGAGAACACTACTGAGATTTCTGGGTAGGGACTCTATAACCAGATCAGGCCAAATCCAGCGATTATCGACCACTGAGTAAAGGTCAAACGGCGACAGTCCGGTCAATAAGTGAATGGCGACTAGCCCCAAGCTGTAGAGATCGCTAGCGTAAACTAGTTTGCCGAGAGCCTGCTCAGGAGCTGCGTAGGCCGCATCCCCCTCGATCGTATCCAGCGCTGGTTGCTGTTTACCTAAGCGCGGGGTGATCCGCAGGTCGACCAAAATGGGTGTTTGAGCGGGACGATTCGAAAGACGAATGTTCGCAGGACGAATGTCACCATGGACGAGGCGAAAACTATGCAAGTATTCTAAAACTGCCAAAAGCGATAGCAGCCAGCCTTCTATCTTCTCGGGTAGCCAAGGTGGCGGCTCAGTCTCAGACAAGGCTGGCTGCTTAATATGCTCAAATACTAAAAACTGCCTTTTAGATGACTGCCAACTGTCGATTAGAGCAGGTAGCTGAGGATGTTCACCCAAAGCGCTGAGTCGCTTAGTCAAGTTATCAAGCGACTCTTGGGGACGATAAACTTCTTTAATAACAACCAGTTTTGAGGTGGCATCTGGTCTAGCTGTGCGAGCAAGAAAGGTTTGACCACTGTGTCCTTGGCCAAGCCGCTTGACGACTTCGTAACGGTCTTGGCCGTCACATAATGCGTGATTCACACCTAGGTTGGAATTGCTTCACCGGGACGTAACTTTGCCCATTTGCCCATATCCTGCTGAAAACTGTCACAGCCTACCACGTCGTATTCAAAGCCAAAATCGCCTGACTGTACAATGCGATCGCCTTCTACGCTAACCACCGGAGGGCTAATATTAGCGTTGATGGTGGGATTTTGCGGATCAAAATCTGGGGACTCTGTTAAGTGGGGCTGCCGATGGTTGGTTTCAACCGCATGATAGGTAATGCAGCGGTCAACGTAGTGGCAGTTGATGCAAATACACATGGAAGCGTGAGGGGGGGTTAGAGTTAAATGGCTAATAGGGAAAGAGTTTTGGAGAAATCGGTGCAATCTAGGTACGACTGAGTGATCGCGGATGACCTTTCAGGGGGATGGGCTTTGCCACTACTTTAGCGCAGCTAAAATAGTGGCAGGATAGTTTGTTTCAAATTGTGCTGTCGTTTTATCGGTTTTAAAGCAAATCTGACTAAAGGCCTAAAAAATTAGGTGTCAAAATACGTGATTACGGGCGACGCAATGTAGGAGAATTGTAAGCCGCACTACGTTTGGAGCTGCATCGTTGAACTTTGTGTCGTCTATGGCGTCAGCCTTGATTCCGAAAACTTGGCCCTTTGATAGCCGTCTGCTGCCGGAAACGGCCTGTGTCGTTGGGGGTGCGGTTCGGGATGCTTTGCTGGAACGTCAGGCGGATTATTTGGATTTAGATTTTGTCTTACCCGATGGAGCGATTGCGATCGCAAGTGCCATTGCCAGACAGTATCGTGCCGGGTTTGTCGTGCTTGACGCCGATAATCAAATTGCCCGCGCCGTATTCGACCAGGCTACCATCGACTTTGCGCAACAGGTGGGGCCTACCTTAGAAACCGATTTACAGCGACGAGACTTTACTATTAATGCGATTGCTTACCACCCCCAGAGCGATCGACTGATCGACCCGCTCAACGGTATTTCAGACCTGCGACAGCAAACTCTGCGTATGGTCAGTCGAGAAAATTTAGCCGAAGATCCGCTGCGGCTGTTGCGAGCCTATCGTCAGGCCGCTCAACTTGGATTTGCCATCGATAATGATACCCGCCGCACCATTCGTGAACTAGCTCCTCTGCTACAAACGATTGCAGCTGAACGTATTCGCCATGAGCTAGATGCCCTTTTGAGCCAGCCCAACGGAGCTGCTTGTTTTAGGATGGCTTGGCAAGATGGCCTTTTTGATAGCTGGCTGCCTCACCTCACCACAAACCATGCTGATCAGCTGGCGACTTTAGACAGTACCCTGGCAAATTTACCTAAGATACCGGGGTATATTGAATTGCTTTACAGTTGGAAAGATACGGTTCCAGCCGGTCACTACCGCAGCTGGATTAAAGCCGCTCGATTATCTCAGCTACTACCGTTAGATGAAGACGCCGCTAACCGCTGGTTGATGCGGTTGAAGTATAGTCGTAGTGAAGGACAGGCTATCTTCAGAATCATCCAAACCCAGCCCTATTTAGACCGTATGGCAGTTCAAGCAGGCTATTTATCCAGGGCTGACCAATTCTTTTTGTTTAAATCGGCTAGCACTAGTTTTCCTGCAGTGTCTTTGGTGGCGCTATCCCTAGGTATCTCGACTGAATCAATCGTCGCTATGGTGGAGCGTTACCAGACGGCAGATGATCCTATTGCCCATCCTCTACCTCTAGTGAGTGGCAAAGATCTGATGCATTGGTTACACCTAAAGTCAGGTCCCCAGATAGGTCAATTGCTCAGTGCTATTGAAAATGCCCAGGCCAGTGGTCAGCTCACCAATGCTAACGAGGCCTTGGTTTGGGCTAAGGACTGGTTTGTTGAACAGAAAAAAGATCCTGAGATCTCAGGCTAAATATTGGATGCCGCCGCCAAACATGCGCAGTCCGATCACAACTAGCAACAGACCAAAAACCCGTCGCAGATGCTGAGGTGAGATAGCGTGAGATAGCTTAGTCCCAATAGGGGCTCCAATCATGGTGAAGGGAGCCACTAACGCAACAGCTGGCCAGTAGATATAGCCTGTGGTCCATGGAATATCAGCATACCCTGGAGAAAATAACAGAAATGACAGGGTGCCTACGATTGCAATGGGTAGGGTAAAAGATGCTGAGGTGCCACTTGCCTTGCTCATAGGTAGGCCACAATACAATAAAAATGGAACGCTGATGGCCCCGCCGCCAATACCCAAAATCCCTGATTTGAAGCCAATTAAGCTGCCGACAGCAGCAAACACCCACATTGCAGGAATTGTTGTTTCTTCAAAGGCTGGTTTCCAATCAATCAAAATTTTAATTGATACGGCTAAAAGAAATATTCCGAAGATAATCTCTAACCACTCCGTATCTAGTCGATTAGAGAGCAGGTTGCCCAGCACCACACCTATCCCAATTGTTGCGATGATTCGGCTAAAAATGCCCCATTGCACATCGCCCCGAAGATGGTGAGAGAACGTAGACGATGCCGACGTAAAGATCATGATGCACATGGCACTGCCTGCTGCTAGGTGCATCAGACTATAGCTGGGTAAATCCATCAAAGAGAATAGATAAAACAACCCAGGAACAATGAGCATGCCACCACCGATGCCCAGCATACCGGCCATGGTGCCAGTACCAATGCCTAGCAGTACAAACAGAGCAAAATCTAGATAGCTCACCATGGAAAAACACAATGTCGAAAGAAGGAATTACTATTTTATCCTTTCGTTTGTAGTGAAAGTGTCTAAAATCGTTAGAGATTGAGCAAATTCAGGCTTTCGATGGGATGTTTATGGGTAATGTGCATGGTTTTTAATCCAACTTGCTGCGCTCCGACCAAATTGTGAGCGGTATCGTCTAAAAATAATGTTTTGTCAGGGTCTAGATTATTCTCATCAATCACCCGTTGGAAAATACTCGGGTTTGGTTTGCGATCGCGCACTAAATGCGAATAATAGGCCCGTTCAAACTGTTCGGCTAGGGTGCCAATGTCATATCCCATCGCCTCAGTAAACTTGAGATCGCTGGTTGCCAAATGCAGTTCGTTAATATTTGACAGCAAAAATATCCGCTTTTTCTGACTAAGCTGTCTTACTAACTCCACTCGCTCCGGTGGAAAGTCAAGAATTAGCGCACTCCAAGCCTGATCAATCGCCTTGTCAGTAGCCTCAAAATTGAGCAATTGCATCAGTCCGTGACGAAACTCAGCAGTTGTGATACTTCCCACTTCAAATTTAGAAAAAATATCCGCCTGACGTTGCTGACTATACTGCTGACTAACGTCATATCCTGCTAACTCACTAAATGCCTTGATTGTCAGGCCATAGTCGAGGTTAACAATCACCCCACCTAGATCAAAAATAATGGCGTCAAGATCACCTAGCAGGTTCATCGTATTCTGGCATATCAACGTTAATAACAATATCGCCCAGAGGAGCTAGGTCGCTGTTGTTCTTCACCCTTTCGCATAGCGCCTAAAATAGTCGACATCACGATGCATCGTTTGGTTGATGAAGACTTAGAGCTGGTTATCGTGAGGGTACGTGTTCGAGAGGCTAAACGCCCTTTGTAATCAAATCGAATGTAGTAAGCACCATTGCGCTTATCCAACGTTGTATTGGCTACATCGATATCAATAGAGTCGAAGGTTAAACTTTCCCATGCTTGCGGTATCCCAGTCTGAGGATGAATTGACCACTCGACGATGCCTGAAGTCGTCTCTCGAATACTAATCTGCCAGTTGATAGAGTTGTTACGAGCTTTAACTTGAGTTTGACGAATTGCTGAATAAATGTCGGTTTGGGAATCGGTGAGCCGCCATCTTGCCAAAAATGAAAACCATCCTGGCGTAAAGAGCCCTAACAAAATTCCTATCAAGACCAAAATTATCAAAATCTCTAGCAGGGTAAACCCCGGCTGTGTATGACGTAGAGATTGTAAAAGGTATCGTTTATGTCGTTTGAGTAGGGAGCCCCTGAGCATATACGGCCTAACGTTGGTAGGACGCTTCTAAATTAGCTGATACGTTCGAGACTCAAAACCAGAATTTTTACTTATCTTGAGTAAACGTTAATCAACACCGGGCACTACTACAGACACTGTTGGTCTACCTTGCGAATAGCTCCTATCAGGGTCTGAATATGTACCGCCCTTAAGGTTGGGGCTGGAGCCCCTCCTGGTGCACTATCCCTAGCATTAACTACATAGAGCGTTCTCAGACTGCCATCAGTTAAATTACCTTTAAAGTCAAATTCAAATGTATTGGCCAACGGGTTTACGGCATCGGGGCAGGCTGTGTCAACGGCTACAATGCTAGACTGCGCTGTCTCCCAGCTAGTACCCGCGACTCCGCTAGGATGAACTGACCATTCTAAAAAGTTGAGAGTATCGGGGTTAGGCGATAGCCGAAATGAAACTTCGTGAGCAACACTCCGTTGTTTAGCTTTGGTTTGAGCCTGAAGTACAGCTTGATAAATATCATCACGAGTCGTAACAACTCGTCGTCTATTCATATATCCAAGCCAACCAGGAGCCGCGATCGCAGCCAAAATGCCAACCATAACTACAACGACAAGACTCTCTAAAAGAGTGAAGCCTCCATTTCTAGCCTGGAAGCGGTTATGCCGATAATGTAACCAATCCTTGAATAGAGAGCGTTCCATGTTGTTAATTAGTTGTCTAAATTCTTATTGATTACACCGCGTACTGCCACCTGAGTTTGTAGTGTTGGTAGCTCAGTTCTATCGCTGACGCCTCGAACTGTCAGTGAGTTATCTCCGGGGTCAGCATTGCCTTGTAGATATACAATAACGTCCTGATACAGCTCAGTGTTATTAGCGATATCACGAGGACGCACACAGACATAAAAACTGTTGCTTGGCTGAGTAGCAGCGGCAGCGGCAGTCGGAACTTGTATGTAATCTGCGCCAGCGATCGCATTACAGTTTGGAGCATTGCCCCCAGCTAGATTGGCAACAAAATCGACCAGCGCGTCCGTATTGGCCGTCTCGGTTCCCGCAGAGTTAGGTACCCAGGCTCCAAAATCAGGCGAGGGTTCAGTAGCATCAAAAACATCATGCCTATTGAGCGCTGTTCCAGCCTCGGTCAAGGCAGCTCTTGAATACTCTGGCAAACTATATCGCTTTATTCGAGCTTCACCTTCCCAAAGGTTGCCAGTGTTGTCGTCTGTGCTGTAATAAATTACCAGCTCATAATAACCATGCCGTATGAGCAAAGCATTGCAGTTGGCAAGCGGGTCTCCGCTTAAACCCTGACATCGACTGTTAGCTACACCAGGAGTACTTAGTTTCGTGTAGTCACCTGAATCATCATTTAACGTTTTGACTTTCCAAAAGGCTAAGACGGGTCTTGCATCAGCTGGCAATGCGCTACCAGTAGCCGCCAAGTTAGTTACGAGTGCAGTTGGCGTACTGTAAACATACACAGCTTCTCTAAGATCATCAGAGATGTAGTCTAGAGCCCGTTTCATATCCTGCTGTGTTTGTTCTAGGGTCAACTCACGCTGATCGGTACGTAGCAGGTCGACCACTAAAAACATGAGGCCCGAAATAATGAAGCCAGCTATCACCATAGAAACTAGGACTTCTATAAGCGTAAATCCTGACTGAGGACGCCTGGACAAATGTCTTTTTAAGATTTTTTGGAGCATAACTTTGTTATCTAACACCCTATACATCCAAGTTGTCATCAACCATCAACTCTGGTCCAACTCAACGTATGACCCAACCTATGAACAATCAAGCGTGGGAATAGCTGACGTTGTACTGCCCTGATATTCAAAGTACTCACATAGCGACTGACGCTCATCACCTTTGATGATTTCCGTATAGAAAACGGCTAAAGGCTGTTCTTTACGTTGAGCTTCCCCAGCGGTGGTTCCCAAGCGTGCAGCCGTCGTGCCTAAGCCAGCTGCATTATCGGTAACGGCATCAATTTCATAGACTCGAACACCCAGTTGAAAGGTGACCGGACGTCCAGAAGCATCATTGTTTTCTGACGCTCCCAATCGAAAAGATTGAACCGCAAACTCAGGGTCACCGCCATCTAAATTGATGATTTGTGCTATCCGATAGTTGGCTGGGTTAAATGCAGCGTTTGCAGCTGTTGGAGGTAAGGCTGCAGTAACATCAGCGATCGCAACCGGTGTTGATGCAATGCCTAAATCAGCAGCAGTATAGGTGTTTGTCTGTTCTACAACCTGACGAACCCGGCTAACTTCACCTTTGGCTACCCGTAGAGCCTGCTCAGCTCGCTGACTCTGGATGCGTGTTGCCGCTGATATAGCAATTACAGGACCGATACTAGCAGCTGTAATACCAATGACTGCAATTGCCACCAGCGACTCTATCAGAGTTAAGCCACTGGTAGAGTTACTAAGCCGGTATCTAATTTTCTCCCCAATGTGACGATTGAACTTCATGGATCTTTTTCTCCTTCCATCTAATGTCTAGCTATGGACAAGTCACAGTTGGTTCTGGAATTACAGTATCTGTAGCCCCTGGTTCTCTAGCACATTGCAGCATGTAGATATAAGGGTCATCAGCGGCTAAGTCTTTGTAATACTCGCTTCGTATTGTTTCGTTACCGGTAAACCGCTGAGATACCGGACCTGGGCTCACATACTGAAAGGCGACATCATAACCCCAGGTACGTTTCGGCGCACCGTAATAGTATGTCGCGTCACCAGCAACTGGAGCAACACCGGGTTCCCAAGCCCCCTTT
Organism: Cyanobacteria bacterium P01_H01_bin.105; assembly: GCA_039178155.1. Taxonomy (GTDB): domain Bacteria; phylum Cyanobacteriota; class Cyanobacteriia; order Phormidesmidales; family Phormidesmidaceae; genus Leptothoe. The sequence continues at coordinate 8,321 of JBCDFI010000048.1, read as the reverse complement.
TGAGGACTCACGGTTTTATTAACGTCATGCTCAAACAAGCCTGTGGATGCCGTACTAAAGTTGAGCTGGTAAAAAGCTCCAGATATCGCTAGCTCAACGCCGTCCAATTTTGTAGGATCACTGGGATCAGGAGCTAACCAGAATTCATTCAATCGAGGAAAGTTATGCAAACCACCGTAGCTTTGATCAAACCGCGACGGAACAATACCGCTAATCAACAGGGCGTTGACGCGAGTTGATTGGGCTCTCATCTGGTCTTTCTGACGATTACTAAACAGATTATTGTTAGCGATATTGATTTCAGCGTTGTCTGCTCCCAAAACTTCACCATTACGGCGAATTAAGAAAGGCCATATTGGTTGTCCATCGTTAGCGGGAATATCTGTTGCTGCATATTTTGTCTGAAATACATCACCGATATCACCGACACCGTAATAAAAACGATCGCCATTGTTAGCTGTATATCGACCAGGTCTTTTGACCCGAAATGTGTTCTGGTACGAAGATACTGCATCTCCTACATTAGCGGGCTTTTCTTCGAAAAAGTAGTCTCGAACCGAACCATCGTTAAAGTTGCTAGAGAGAATATTCACGGCATCTGCAACCAGCTCTACAGTGCGCCAATCGTCACCATCAGCCTTTGCAAATAGCACATTATCAAAGTCTGCAGCAGCACCACCACGATCTGGATAGAACTCAGCTTTGGTAATTGTGCCGTCTCCATCACCGTCAACAGATGTAAAAAACTCTTCTAGAGAGGCACCTACTGCAACACCTCCAGAACCTTTACGCGCAACGTGAAGATTGAAGTCTCCTTTCACGTAGAGCGAATTATCTGTGATAAATGTCAGTCCCGTGGAAACATCATCCGCACGGTTTAAGCTCTCGCCATTCGTTAGCCTAAAGCCATAGGGACGTCGCTCAGGATCGGGATAGAAGTCAACCGGCTTAGGATTGATATAATTGTTATCTTTTGCCGCTGCAAACCTTCTAATCGGCGGATCTTGCTCAGTTCCAACATCCAGATTCATCCGACAGGTCGCTGTCAGAATATTTGCTGTTGAATTACATGCAGCCCACTTGGCAACAGATGCGGCTCCAGCAGGAATGGGCCTTAGAATTTCGTCTTCACGGCGAGCATCTTCTCGAAAAGCGTAGAAAATACCTCCTTGAATATTCGCCTCGCCTTCAGTAAACCAAGACTGACCGCCTACTCCAGAAGCTGTATCAGTAGCCATTTCCACATCTATTTCCACGGTCCTGACGCTCAACATCTCACGACCATCCATAAATGACTTGTCTTGGAATAAGATGGCGTGCTCAGTTCCATTTTCGACTATCCTATTCGGTCTACCAGCTACTGTCGTAGTGTTTGGCAATGTCCAACTTGCTACAGAATCGCGCGGCTCGGCTTGAACTGCTATTAAATCAGCATCAGTAAACGCTTGATAGCTGTACAGACTGCCACCATCTAAATTGCTGATATCTAGATAATTATTAACGGTAGCCGCATTACCATCTGGATCGATATAGGGCTCGTAGTCGGGTGCTGTGGCTGGTTGAGCTATGGGCGCTGTCCCTTTATAGTCATGGGCTGCTACGGGGAACAGATAGTAAAGTGAAGGAAAATTAGGTAGTCCCACTTCAAGTGGACCACTAGGGATACCGGCAATACCACCCGCAACCGCAGCTAGTTGCAAGAAACGAAGCTCCTCTGCAGGAAAAGCTGGATCAGGAGCACCAAAGCCAAAAAAGTCGTTTCCAGTTGCTGCTGTATAGTCAAAGCTCAGCTGTACCGTACCTGCAGGAATTATTTGACCAGGTGCAATTGTTTGGTCGGTCTCAACTGTGTAGTTGAACGAAGGGGATTGTAGGAAACCGTAGGTGCGATCTCGCTTGATTTGTTCTTTTAAGTGTAGTAAACGTGTCAGCCCTAATGCTGGCCCATTGTTTGCTTGGGCAAAAGCAGAGATATAAGCTTCTGGTTCAACATCAGCGAGCGTCAGGGCAGGAGTAGCTGCCACTGCACCAATTTCACTAGCTAACGCTGTGAGCGCTCCTTGCACTGTCGCGTTTGCATAGTCCAAGCTATCGGCTACGCGAACGTTGGTTGCTAGCATCCCCAACGTACAAGCCGCTGTCTGTACAGTGCTTTTGTCTGCGATGCTTAGGTCTGCATAGTCTGGATTACCCAAACCACTAGTGTCTGTTAAAGACGTAGGCTCTAGAATACGTCGAAGTGGTGAATAGTCTCCCCACATGGCCAAGTGGGGATAGGGATGCATATATGGGTCCGCAGTGCCTGCTTGTCCTTGTACGGGAGTAAATGAAGGAGCAGCACCCCTTGGGTCACCTGCAAAAAAGGCCAAATTCTTGAGTGCTTTTTTCAGAGGACTTGCATCGTTGTTGTAAGCGGTTTCAAATGCAGCCTCTGTTCCTAAGGGTGGCGCATATTCCCAAGCGTTGGTGCCGTAGCCAAAGAAGAAATCTGCATCAATATTGGCATCATTACCAGCCAAACCATCAAAGTCGACATTGACTAAGTCTAGTCCAGCAGTTAAGGAAAGTGCACCAGCGTCATTTTTGGGCAGCAAGTTGAATGTACGTGCGTTCTCTATAGTCTTTGCCGTGCCTGGATGAGATACGAGAGACATGCAGGCACGTGGATATTCTATACCCCCACCATTTTTGTAGTGATAAACCGCCATCGATTGAACCGCTGCTAGGTTATCGTTGAGCGAACGACGGTGCAACAGCAGGGATTGTTTATCATTACCGTTAATAGAGTTATCGGCTGGATACAGCGGATCAATGGTGTTACTGCCACCATTAATACTGTAAGCCCCATCCCAACCAAAGGGATTTCCTAGCTGTAACCTCTCACCGACGATTACTTTGGCACCCTTGTTAGTTGCCTGTTTCTCCCAAAAACCATCTAAGCCTTCCACTGGGTCTGTCAGTTCTTCTAACTGTGCCTGTGCCAGAGAGCCTGAACTTACACCCGCACCAGTAGGGATCGTATCGCCTAGCTTAGCTTCAGCATTACTTAATTCCAGATTCTTACTTTTATCGTAGGTGGCTTTAGGACCAAAACGACCATCAGCCCTGTACGTATCATCTAGAAATGGTGGTTCAGATTCAGCTGTTCGGGTAATTCGATTACTAACAGTATTCAGATTCCAGAAGTCTGCATCTGCTTCTGGGGCCCAACTACCAGGGTCTCTATAAGCCGACCTATCAGCAGTAAATACTTCAATAGGGTCTAAGGCGATATCCTCAATGGCGGCAGGTTCGGTTTCGATGGAGTCAGAATTTTTATTCAGGTTATAAGGACCGCCTGCCTCAGTATTTGCTGTATCGAAGAAATCAACCTTAGTACGCTTAGTTGTAAAACCAGTGCTTGAACCAGGTCCACCCAGACCACCTGCTACGACCTGTCCGGCATAAACTCCAGGGACATTGACTAGCTCAATCTCTGATGCATCCTGAGAATATAGACAGGAATTGTGGCTGCTGATCATCCTTAATTCAAAATTTCCACCATCGGGCGAGAAAAACAGACTGCCCTCTGTATGCATGGCTCCATTCCAGGTCAAACCATCCGAACCTGGAAATGCCTCTAAATCATTCCGAAACCAGGCTCCCCACTTGCTGCCCTTGCGAGACTCGCGAACCTGTTGAACTTCCAATGCACTAACCGTACGGTTGGTTGCATTAGTATTCATCGTAAAAGCATCGATCTGGAAATTTTTCTTGATGACTGGCGAACCAGCTGAGATTTCCTGCCAGCCCTCTTCATTAGTTCCTAGGCTTACAGGACAGTTAGCGCCAGACGTAGACACATCAATCGGACCGTTGCGAGTGACTAACGCATTAGCTTTATCTTGAGTGACCTTGTCATCTATTTTTGCATTGTTGCTAGTTCCAGGAATAGGCGCATCGTGATTCACTAAAATTGAATACACAATACGTTCATTGTTGCCTACAGTGCCATCGCCATCAATGTCTGCAGCAAACCACCAAGCGTTGTCAACATTTCCGTCATTGTTTATATCTACTCGCGTTTCACCAGGCAAAGTAAAGGGAGGATCATTAATTCCTTCACTTAGGAATCCCTCAAGTTCAGTACTGCTAGGTGTACTATTCGACGGGACCTTTTTATCGAACAAATACTCTAACTTCGCTTTTGCTCGCTCAATCGCAGGGGTAGCTGCACCATAAACCACCTGCTGCTCTCGTTCTGCTATGACAGTAGCTGAGCGACTAAAGGCGCGAAAGCTAAGAGACCCAACAGTCAGTGAAACGACCAGTAGTAAAAGTACTGTAGTGGGCAGAACAAAACCAGCCTGATTAGCACGAGTGAAGCGCGCGCTAATAAAGACTAGTCGTAATAGCCACGCCATAAACTGCTTGGGCATCTGTCCAAGCTGACTTAGTGGAGCACGACGACGATTAGAAACTCGAGAGCGTTTTGGAGTAGACATCGCTGACTTCTAAAAACGAGTGGTAGATCTGGTGCAGTTAACACCACCGCGATCATGTAATTTGTAGCTTAATTTAAGGCTAAATGTTTTAATCCTCAGGGAACATTGAAGATTAATCGGCACCTACATGACCCATAGTAGACTTGCCTAGCGTAAATCCTCAATTACTAAAACGGTAATCAGGATAATGCCTTAGTATTCAATTCAAAATTTACCCATTCCTTGTAGGAAATCGATCAGGCTGTTGTCAAAGCAGGACATGGATAAGTCACGGAAGCAACCTCCGTCGTCTTTGCAGCAGCGGGTCTGTATGCTGGCCGTTATTGCATACACTAAAGCCCCCGACTGAGAAGTTCAGGGGCTTTAGCTGCGAATATACCAAAACTTTAAATTGCCTAAAGGAGCTGCCTGACAAACACAAAGCTTGAACTCACTGGGAAGTGTGTTTTATCTGTCGATCAAGCTCAAAAGCTTGCTAATACTTGCTCAGATCGATGCCTGCGTCACGGGCCATTGCTTCAATCCCTTTCTTCTCTAGGGTTTTGATAGCTTTTGTAGATAAACGCAGTTTTACCCAACGCTTGCCAGTGGGCCACCAAACACGCTTGTCCTGAAGGTTGGCATGTTGTAAGCGTTTGGTACGTCGGTGAGAGTGGGAGACAGCAAAGGCATTGTTAGCCTTCTTATTAGTCAGATCGCATCTGCGGCTCATAGCACAGTCCTTGGAATACAGTCCTTAATGGTTGCATGGTTAGCTTCCAATATGCAACCCTCCAAAAATATTAAAAGAGAAGTACGCTATTAAACACCTATGAAAGTACTCAGTCTCATCAGATGTTCTGCACCGAAGAGACTGAGTAAAGGAGTGCTTGAAGGCAATTATCAAGCTTTTGTCAAACCTGTAAGCAGACTATTTGATCGCTCCACAAAAGACTTCATGCCATCAGCATCAAATCCTTTTTGTGCCATTAAGGCAAGATCGTATACATGCTGGCAAATCATATTAGCCATTGCTGCAGATGGAGATTGCCCACCATCTGTTTGCACAATGGTTCCTTGGTTCATATCCAGCAGGTTTTGAATAAGTGGATGAGCCGTATTGACTAATAAAGTATGCTCCTCAGGAAACTGAGCTGTCTGCTGCTGCATCATGGCCATCATTTCCTGCATACGGCGCATTTCTTCGGGCAGAAGCACAATGGCAGGAGGCGCTCCCTGGGTATCATCAGACTTTAGAGCATCGGTACGGATTGTAACCTTAGGCTTATCCAGTGCCTGCTCGAACAGTTCCTTAACCCGCTCACCTTTTGTTTTGTTGGTAGCCGGATCAACGATTTCTCCGCTGGCTGATTCATCAATGAGGGTATCATCCAAGTCAGAATCAACACGGGAGAACTTGACATCGGAATATTCGCGCTCTAAAAATGGCACAAAATGAGTGTCAATAAACGAGTCTAAGTAAAGTACTTCTAACCCCTGACGTTTGTGTAGATCGATGTAAGTGGCTTGGGATACCTCATCGGTTGCGTAGAAAACGCGGTTTTCGTGCTTGTCTTTATTACGCTCTAGGTATTCTTTGAGGGTAGTATATGCATTCCCTTTAGCATCAACGGCTGCGGTGTCTTCCCCATCTGCTGACTGCCATGCATCATCCTCAGTCGTTTGAACTTCAACTTTAGGTTGTTCGCTAGCTAATTCTGCAGTGGTGCGGAAAATTAAAAAGTCTGCAATTTGCTGCTTAAACTTATCGTTGTTTAGAGAGCCAAACTTGACAAAGGTTCCTAGATCCTGCCAACACTCAATGTATTTGGTCTTATCGGTACGATATAGCTCTTTGAGCCGATCACCTACCTTTTTAGCGATGTAGTCAGCAATGCGCCGGACTGTCCGATCATTCTGTAAAAAGCTGCGGGATACATTTAGTGGAATGTCGGTACTATCGACTACGCCACGCAAAGGTAGTAAAAATTGGGGAATGATTTCTTCGCAGTTATCGCTAACAAAAACTTGATTACAGAACAGCTTTATCTGCCCTTTAGTGACATCTACATCGGGTTTCAGTTTTGGAAAATAGAGGATACCGTTAACAACGAAGGGATAGTCGGTGTTCAAATGAACCCAAAGTAGTGGTTCTTCCTGGTACGGATGTAGATAACGATAAAGTTCTAGATAGTCTTCATCAGTTAGATTACTGGGTGACTGTTTCCAGGGAGCATTTTGCTTGTTGGCCACTTCTCCATCTAACTTGATGGGAACGGGCATAAAGTCGCAGTAGGTTTTTATGAGCTGCTGAATGCGTGAGGTTTCTAGGTATTCAGCTTCTTCCTCCATCAGGTGTAATGTGATGGTGGTGCCCCGCTCAGTGCGCTCCGAGTCACTAATTTCAAAGGATGTAGTCCCGTCACAGGTCCAGTGAATTGCGGTAGCGCCCTCCTGGTAAGACAGGGTATCGATGTCTACTCGGTCGGACACCATGAATGATGAATAAAACCCAAGGCCGAAGTGACCAATTATCTGTTGGTCGCCACTGTCTTTGTACTTGGTGACAAACTCTTCGGCACTAGAAAATGCTACCTGGTTGATATATTTCTTAACTTCATCAGCAGTCATGCCGATGCCTGTGTCGCTGATGCTAATGGTTTTGGCGTCTTTATCAATGGCAATGGTGATTTCTGTCTCACCCACTTCGCCAGTGAACTCCGAGCTTCGGGACACCATATTCAATTTGCTAATGGCATCTACCGCATTGGAGATTAACTCTCGCAAAAAGATCTCGTGATCGGAATAGAGCCACTTTTTAATGATGGGGAAAATATTATCAGTATGAATACTGATGTTTCCTTTCTCTTGGATGACGGTCATAGACTTACGTGCTTTAGCTCAACAGGTACTCGCTAATCACCCACTACGGTGGTTACCTGCAGAATATTTTGCTTAATCGTTGTACTTCAGGCAATACAGATTTCCGAATGATGAGGGTCGGGTTTCCCCCTATTTGTAAAAGCTAGTTTGTAGAACGACTGAAGGGACTGGTCTGCAGTATTTGTTTTAGGGGAGTGGGTAGGAATTCATAAAAGTAGTAGCTGTAGATCACTAGAAGCATTAGGTTTGCACATTCATCCAGCAGCGAAATACTGGATAAATACATGGTGGCTATGATGGTTGCGATCGCAACCATCGGTAACCGAGACGTTTGCTCTAGAGTCAAAAGTTCAAATAGCTGAGGCAGCGTAAGAATAATAAAAAACAATCGGTAGTCCCAGCTAACCGACACAATAGATGTGCCAATAAAAATGGCAGCCCCCAGGCGGAACGCCGTCACATGGGAGCCTTGAGCTAAGCTGTGATGTCTGCGAAGCGATTGATAAGACTGGGTGATCAGCTTGATCAGCCATGGGCTAACGACGACAAACGCAATAATATTTATCAGTTCTCGCCTCATATTCTGAGGTTGACCCAATTGCATTAGCAAAATCTTAGGGCCATAGGTATGGGTGGGCGATAGTTGAGCTGCCCTAGAAATAGATGAAATAATCTCTATTTCTGAGCCAAAAAGATTGATGTAGCCCAGAACGGCAGCTAAAGTCACCACAGCTAACCACCAAAAGCGTTTGCCTTGTTCTCGGAGGACTACCACGAGCCCAAACACAGGAAATAGCTTGAGCATCATACAAAAATAGACCAGCCCATACCCGCCTAAACGAAGGGCAAATCGCCAACTCTCTATGCCCCACAGGGCGGCACAAAATAAAAGAAAAATAATGATGTCATTGTTGCCCCGTTCAACTAGGAGCATGGCTGTTGGAGAACACAAAAACAAGGCATAGATAATCGCTT
>JBCDFI010000047.1:0-17173 GCA_039178155.1 Cyanobacteria bacterium P01_H01_bin.105 | reverse complement strand
TGGGATCGTCGGATTTCTCACCTGCAGGTAACTCGTTCATTTTTAGAGTTAGTCGAACTCTACCCAGAGTATTTCGAAGCGATTGATTTAAACTTGCCCGAATCTAACAACAGTTTGCCTGACATTATTGATGAGGCTCTGTGGGGACTGGATATGTTCCGCCGTTTACAAACTCCAGAGGGAGGCATTCCAGGAGGGATTGAATCAGCAGGACATCCGCTACGGCCCGAAGGGAGCTGGCAGGAATCGCAAACGGTGATGGTATACGGCCCAGGGATGTGGTCTAGCTATTACTATGCTAATGTGGCGGCGCGAGCGGCTTATGTGCTAGCCAATTATGACAAGGCTCTGGCTCAAACCTACCAAGAAAGCGCTATTCGAGCGATGAACTGGGCCAATGCAGAATTAGCCAAACGGCCAGAAGGGCTTAACTCTTTTCTGGATTCTTCTGTTTACGATCAGCGTAACCTGGCGGCAGCAGAACTGTATCGATTGACGGGAGAGGAGCAATGGCATCAGCTATTTTTAGATACCACTGTTTTTACAGATCCCAATGCTGTTTTGATGGAATGGGATAAACACAATCAGAGTCACGGTGCTTTTGTCTATAGCCGTACTGAGCGCTCAACTATTAATCAAACTGTCAAACAAAATGCGACGAATACCATTATCCGCACGGCTAAGGCTGATATCAACAACATCGAGCGTACAGGGTTTAAGTGGAACGCAGAGCCGGATGGGTTAGTGGGTTGGGGCTCTATGACGACGCCTAAAACCCAAACCCTTTTTCATGCCCATACCCTAACTCAAGACGATGCTTATTTAAGAGCTGGTATTTTGGCAACCCAGTTTGCTGCAGGCGCTAATCCCAGCAATATGTCGTACACCATTGGTGTGGGTCATAACAATCCCAAAATGCCTTTAATTGCAGATACTCGTGCCTTGGGTAAGGAACCACCACCGGGAATTACTATCTATGGTCCGGTGGATGTACAAGACCCTGATGGACATATCAAGGGGTGGGAATGGGCCGTGAATATGTTTGCTCAAGAAATGATCCCTTCCCCTTGGCAATGGCCCACATCTGAATCTTATTTTGACTTTTATTTTTATGTACCGGCAACCGAGTTTACGGTACATCAGTCAATTGGCCCGACAGCCTATTCCTGGGGCTATATTGCTGCTAGTGACAAGAACCCCAACATTGCTGAGCCTTAGGTATAGCTAGTACAAATTTAGGGATTAGTTAGTGATTGGGTAGCGTTTTAGCTCTTTGCCTTGAGAGTGAAGAAATAAGGCAAAATGTGCCCAATGTGTTTGATTATTGCCCTATGAACCTGCCCGTTTATCGCATCAAGATTATCAATGGCAATACCTGCCAACCGATGACTAAGAATATCGATACCTCAGCTCAGGCGGTTAAGTTCTCTAATACTGAGATTGTGACCGTACAACCTAAAACAGGACCCGAGTCCATTGAGAGTTTTTATGATGAATATCTAGCAATTCCTGGCATTTTAGAACAGATAATTCTTGATTCTGACTCTGATGCATTTATTCTGGCCTGTTGGGGCGATCCTGGTATCGAGGCGGCGCGTGAGATCACGTCAAAACCTGTCATTGGTATTGCAGAGGCCAGTCTTTATGTTGCCAATATGGTGGCTGCTAAATGGAGTGTGGTAACAACACTCCATCGTGTGCGAGATATGGTCGAAAAAACAGTTCAGAAAACAGGACTGATGGCTCGATGTGCCTCGGTGCGCACAACAAAACTATCTGTTTTGAATACAGAACAGAATCGAGCTACCACATTAGAGGTGTTGACGGCGGCCAGTCAACGAGCAATTCAAGAGGATGGTGCAGAGGCTATTTGTCTGGGATGTGCGGGTATGAGCGGCTTAGAGCAACAGCTAGAAGACCGTCTAGGGGTACCGGTTATTGATGCGATCGCAGCTGCTGTCAAAATGGCTGAATCCATGGTGCACTTAAGAAAAACAACTAGCAAACAGCTAACGTACCGTTTGCCAGAACTCAAAAAAATAAAAGGATATGCACCTCATTTTCAGCCTGAAAGTTTTTCCAAATATCCGATATAGAGGGATAAAACTATAAAAACTATTTAACAGCACAGGGTAAATTGTTAATTTTTATCTTAATGCTGCACAGGAGTGTACCAGTGAGTCAAAGCGTCATCTTGGTGCTGTCTGAGAGTGCTATAGCCGATATCCTAGAACAGTAGGGCTACTAGTATAAGTAGCTGCAGCCTTCCATTAACTAGGATAGACGTTATTCAAGGGCCTAATTGATGAAGTGTAAAACATCCTGATACATTAGGACGTCTGCTGCAAAAGTCTTTTACGGGCTTTCCCCTTGAGTGTGTTTCTTAGGTACAACCATGTTTTTGTCAACAACTTTTAAGTCAACAGTATTAAAGTTAACCGGTCTTGCGTTGCCGTTAGTGTTAGCTGCCGCTGCCCAAGCCTCCAGTGAGATGAGACTATCACTGGGCTTTACCTCCATGCAGGCGAATGGTGAAACGGTGGGCTCCTATGGGTTATCAAATATTGCTAGCCGTGATAGCGGAGGGGAGTTTTGTTTGGGATATGCCGATCGCGATCCAGACCACATTGTCACGTTAGAACAGGATTTCAGTCAGCTAACCATTGCTGTAGATAGCAGTGGTGCAGATACAACCTTGTTAATTCAAGGCCCCAACAACACTGTACGTTGTAATGACAATGCTAGCCGTCAAAACCGCGATGCCAAGATTCAAGACGCCTTTACCCAAGGGACGTATCAAGTTTGGGTAGGTTCATTTGAGTCGGGCGGACGTCATCGTTATAGCTTGAAAATCACTGAATAGGGGCTCTAGAGCCTCTACGTTTTGATAAACAAGGCCCGATAGACAGGTTTTCCCTGATCTAGGGTGAGCCGTTCGCGGTCGGTTTGAGCTGGTAAAGGAGTTTCTGTTAGCCATAGCTGTCCTGAGGTTTCTGACGGTATCTGAGGAGAGGGAGCAAGGGATCGCTGAAATGAGGGATTTGCAGAAAAGACTTCAACCATACCTTCGGCAACAGTTTCTATATCGGACTGGAGCCACACCCATGCCCCGGCTCGCATATGCTCGGCCAAGTCTGCTACCAGCTGAGGTTGGACGACCCGTCGCTTTTGGTGACGTTTTTTGAACCAGGGATCGGGAAACTGGATGCTGACTCGTTGGGGTGGCTGCGGCAGGCTTGATAATAGCGGTCGCAGAGAGTTGTTAGCATTGCAAAAGAGAGCATGCAGGTTGCTCAGACCCAGCCGGTCGCGATGTCTGAGACACTGATCGACAAGAGGCTCTCGGATCTCTAGCCCTAAAAAATTCCAGTCTGGACATAGCTGGGCCATATCGCTAATAAAATAACCTTTGGCACAGCCAATATCAATGTGTAAAGGCTGCTCAGGCTGGGCAAACACCTCTGCCCAAATAGGCGGTGTCACCGGGGTGCTGTAGCAAATATTTAGCGGATTAACGTGCTGACGCACACGGGTCATGGTCAAAAAAGGCGATGATGGGACTAGGCTAATCTACCCTATCAATTCCTATGGCTCTTTTGGCTCGTTTTGCGGTGGTTAGCGATCTCCACGTGGCTCTGCCCCATACTATCTGGGACTCGCCCAATCGATTTCATTTAGTGGAGGTCAGCATTCCAGCGTTTGAGCAAATTTTAGATCACCTAGATCAAGTGGATCTTGACTTTTTGCTGTTGCCTGGGGACCTGGTCCAGCACGGTGAGCGGGAAAATCATCAATGGTTGGTGCGTCGTTTGGAGCAGCTACCTTACCCGGTTTATGTGGTTCCTGGCAATCATGATGTGGTGAGGTATGGTGGTTGCGATCGCACCATCTCGCTCCATGAATTTGTCGAGCTATACCAAGGCTTTGGCTACACCGATCCAACCTGTCCTTATTATCATCACAAACTTTTAGACGGCCTCCATCTGATCGGTCTTAATTCCAATGGCTTTGAGACTGACGGTGAGCCCTTTTATACTGGCTGGCTGGACCCAGACCAGCTTGACTGGCTCGATCAGCAGCTAGCTCAGCTCAACAACCAGTCAGCCGTTCCATTGATTCTAGTGATGCTTCATCACAATGCCCTAGAGCATTTGCCCCGCCAATCCCACAGTCGTATGGGACAGCGCTACATGGTCAAAAACGCCACGGACCTCACCAAACGCTTACAGACTGCAGGAGTACCGCTGATGTTCACCGGGCACCTACATGTCCAAGATGTTGCCCAGGCTGACCAGCTCTACGAAGTTACCACGGGCTCATTGGTCAGCTATCCCCATCCCTATCGCATCTGTGAACTGACCACAGCAGACAACGTCCACCGTCTAGATATCACCTCTAATCGCATCGAAGCCGTACCCAATTGGCCTACATTGCAAGCGACCTCTCGCCAATGGATGGCCGAGCGCTCTTTCCCTTTTATGATGAAGCTATTGACTAGTCAGCCCCTGAGCTTATCAACGGTCGAGGCCGAGCAATATGCCCCCGTTTTACAAGACTTTTGGGCCACCATTGCAGCGGGTGATGCCCTCTTTGACTATCCTGAGCTGCCCCCAAAGCTCCAGCGCTATTTTCGAACCTTTAGTGCCATGACAGCAGATGGACACCCGCGCTGCATAGATAACAGCGCCACCCTATGGCTAAAAAAGCCTGGAACGCTAAAACATGAAACCCTCAATACAGGATTGCTGAGTTAGTAAAAGAACTGTGTATGCACATCAAAGCCATTCATCACATCGCTATTATTTGTTCAAATTATGAGCACTCAAAGCACTTTTACGTCGATATTTTAGGAGCCAGCATAATTCAAGAAACCTGGCGTGAACAGCGACAGTCCTACAAACTTGACTTAAAGCTGGGTGATGCTCAGATAGAGTTATTTTCATTTCCAGAGCCACCGCTGCGCCCTACTCGTCCTGAAGCCTGTGGTTTGCGTCATTTAGCCCTGACTGTTGATGCTTTAGAGCCTAATATTGCTCACCTCCAGAGCCACAATATTCCGGTTGAACCCATCCGGTTAGATGAATTAACGGGTAAACGGTTTACATTTTTTCAGGACCCAGATGGTTTACCTTTAGAACTCTATGAGACCTAATTTTAGGCACGATATTTACTACATTTACAGGCTTTGTGCGGTCAATGTGACACAAGACTTAAGAATGTGTGATCTCACGCACGGCTTGGGTGCTTGCCCCGAAGTAGAGTTAGGACATATCAGAAAACTATATGTCTAAACCGCCTACCTTAAAGGGCTTGGCACTATTCTAGGCAAAGCCGCTTAAAGGCTAAAGCTATCACTATGGCCAAGGGGCGATGAGGTTATCTTCATCGTCCCTCGGCTGTTGTTATTGATTGTCAGACGAGCTAGCTAAGTGGCACTGTTAGACTTAAAGCGGCGCTTACGACGGCGAGAAATGGCCTTACGCTTAGCCTTTTCAATAGGCGTTTCAAAATATCGTTTCTTTTTAATATCGGAAAAGATATCGGCTCTCGATACCTGACGCTTAAAGCGTCGCAACGCTGATTCAATCGCTTCATTTTCACCAACAATGACCTGAGTCATCTGCCCTAACACTCCTTGACTAATCGCTAAACGTAAGCAAGCATTCCAGCCGTCGACGATGAGAAAGCTAGCCAAAGCTATGCCGAGGTCTGTTTTGACTCCGAGCAGATACAGCTACATTGACAGCTAGACAGTCTTTAAGATGAGTGCAGTCCGAGGCACTGTGTTCTTAACAGACAGGTAGACTACCTCTTTAGGTAACTTCCCCATACAACGTTCAAGATTTTATGACACCTAAAAAATTGTTCGAAGACGACGTTCCAAACAGCTTTGAATATTAATATATTTCAACTGATGCGACAAATTAGCATTGGTAAAGTAACCGACATAATTTGTCGGGTGTGGGCTCAATAAGTTTGGGAATCAGTTTGAAGGGCGTTATTCCTTGCTATTCTGCTTCGTCTGGAGTCTCATCTGGCGTAGTTGCCTCGGCTTCGGCTTCGGCCCGGATGGCCTCGGCCTGGGCTGCATAGTCTTCTGCCTGTTGTGGCTCATCCTGGGCCTGGTGGACTTCAGACAATAGGCTCAAAAGACCAAACTCGGCCTCACGGTCACCCATGTCTTTGGCCACGACTAATGCTTGTTCGAGGTGCCCTTGGGCTGCTGGGTAATTTTGTAGTTGCACGTTGGCAAAACCTAATCCAGATAAGCTCAAGCTTTTGAACAGAGGCTGGTTACGTTCTTCTGAAAGGGCGAGTAAATCATCAAACGATGCGATCGCATCTTCATACTGACCACTGTCAAGATACGCCGAACTTAGCCCTAAAAGCGATTGCAATTCTGCCCCCACGGCATTAGATTCACGGCTAAGTTCTAAACGACGCTCATATAAGTCAACAGCCGTATCTAAATCGCCCTGATCATAGTAGGCCAGAGCCAATACATATAACGCCGTAAACTGTACATCTATAGCCCCTACCGATTGAGCCACCTCTAGCGCCTCGGTTTGCGCCTCGATAGTCTGCTCTAGATTTTCTAATCGGTAGTGGGCCACCCCCATATTACTGAGGGCAATTGCCCGCCCTGGCTGATTATTGAGTTCAGTCGCGACCATTAACGCATCTTGAGCTGCTGTCAGTGCCGTTGCATAGTCATCTAGGGCCAGAAGTGAAGAGCTGGCGACATTTAGGGCACTTAACAACGCTTGGCCATTTCGTTCCGACTGGGCCAGCGGAATCGCTAACTGAGCCGCATCCAACGCCAGGGAATATTGACCGACTGTTCTATAGCTGGTTGCCAAAATACTGAGAGAATTTAAGCTGCCAGAGTCAAACTCAATACTGTCAGCCAGTGTGAGTGCCTCCTGCGCATAGGCAACCGCATCGGGTAAATTGCCCTGGGACTGGGTCGCCAGTGCTAAGACATTGAGTGCCACCACCGTAGATTCAGGATCTTCCACCCCCTGCAAAGCCGTTAAGGCCTGTTGACCGTAGTCTGTTGCTGCCTGATAGTCTCCCTGATTGACCGTTACTAGTCCCAACATAGTCAAAGCAAACGACTCCTGAGCCAGGTTCTCATTTGCACGGGCCGAGTCTAAAGCTTGCTCTAAGGTTTCTTGAGCCTCAGCCAAGTTACGCTCTTCATAAAACGTCAGCCCTTCTAAAATGAGCTGATCCACCTCATCTAACGATGACTGCTCTTCCGGCGTGGTCTCAGTGCCGGTTGGGTCAGGTGCTGCTTCAGACGTATCTTCAGAGACAGTCCCTTCTTCAGCACTGTCATCTGTAGACTCTATTGCACTATCGTCTGCCTGGGTAATTAACTCGGACGCCTGGGCTGGCTGACCTGGAAACGTAAATAGCAGAGCGGCCGTACCGACCGTTAGCAAGCGAAGCAGCATAGTGTAAAGCTAGAAATAGCAAGAGTTTATCCACCCTAGCAATAAATGTTGGAGACGTCGCTACAGAATAGGCCAATTTTGGACCCTATGACTCCAACCACTGGAGAACTGTGTTTTTTAGCTGACCTAAGTCTCTGTAAAATTCCTGTTTGACAAACTGGCCAAAGGCATCCAATGGGGTAAACGACTGGCCTGGTCGCCAGCGAACGTCTTGAGCAATGGGGGTGGTGTGGGTGCCTTTAAGAATCTGGATGGCGGTGAACTGCGGAAAACGCTGATAGAGAACATCGCTAAGGTCGTAGGTTTGGTCGATGGTATCTTTGCGGAATTTGATCAGCAGGTTACGACCAACGGTGTAGCGATCGCGAACTAACGTTAGGGTTTGACCAGGGCTAGGGGTAAATTCCAGGTCAAAGTCGGGGGCGAACTGGCTAAACTGCTCTAGGAGCGGAATAGACTTGCGAGCCGGGTAATTATTAAAGGAGATCAAAATATTGCCCACCCGGTCGATATTGTAAAGGCTGGCCATCAGCAGATGGACTTTGCACCCCATGCTATGACCCATGCCATATATCGGTATATAACGGTCGCCAATGATCTGTCGGCGCAGATAGATCATGGCTTGGTCAAACGTAGTGAGGACTTCGGTTGCGATCGCGCCGTGGTCAAACGTATTAATAAACGGCGTTGCCACAATGCCATAGCCTTGGGCATAAAGGTTCTCCAACAACCAACCGTAGGTGACACTGGGGGCCGCCGCCACAAAAGCTCCCCCCAAAAAATGAATGATGGCCCTTGGTTGGTCAGGAATGAGAAGCCAGTTACCAGAGACTTCTTGCCAGATCATGAACGCCGTCTAATCCAAAACTGCTGTCTTATCCTAACGGTCTGATGGATAGAGCGCAGCCTCGATGTTCACCTGACACTCACATGGAAATGTACGCCTACCGTCAACTTTGGGAGATCAGAAACACATGCCTTGGTCGCCGTCATGGTTCCCGGCAATCCACACACTAAGTTCTTTGATGGATTCAATCGAGAGCATGTACGTTGTACCGTCACCCTGGAAATCCGGCACACAGACTATCGCATCGTAGAAACCATTGGAGCATCTACAGCCTATCAAATGGATTGAGGAGATTGCTGTATCAACCATGGATTCAGCAGTTTTAAAAAACCTATTGCCCTAGCTCAATCTACCGTGTTACGGTTATAAACCGTTGAGGACGTATAGCTCAGTTGGTTAGAGCGCATCGTTGACATCGATGAGGTCACTGGTTCGAATCCAGTTACGTCCATTAAGTTTCAGGCTCTACATGTTCAAGTATGTTCTAAGCCCGTGCTAAAAAGCAACGTAGATACACTCTGACAGGTGGGAGCTATTCTCAGGTGATATTATCCCAGCTAGCTCTAGACTGCTCATACGGGAGTATGTGACCGGGCACTTTTTCGTATACCTCAGCTAAAAAGCATAGCTTCATCCCCTCATGAAACATTGCTTTATTGCGTGCGTTGTGATATGCGGCATGCAAACTCTCAAGCAGGTACCTATCTTGACGTAGCGTGTCGTTATCTAGCTTTCTGCGCTCAAGCTCTGCCTCCCTGAGCGTGTCATTAGAGAATTGCTTGTCAGACCAAATTTCAGATTTAATTTTCCAGATAATAATTTCCTGATGTATTAACGCCTGATCATATTGAGCCTTTAGCGTATCTTCCTTTTGCTTCCACTCAAAGGATTGCTGAGTATGGAATTTTGCTTGATGTGATGATGTTTTCATCCTAAGTCCTTTAGCCTCCTAAGCAGTCTGTCTGCATTGCTCACCTCTAATGGGTCCCTCACTGGCAAGGTGTCCATTAGTTTTCTAAATAACTTCACTCCCCCTTTGATTAGAGTCATGTCGAATGAGTGCAACTCTATCCGCTCTTCCTCGACAAAACTGTCATCATCCTCCCAGCCAATAAAATATCTCTTCATTCGATTGATACTCCTTTGAATGTTTCTCCTTTGCCTGCAATCAAGGGAACAAGGTTGTCTAGGTCAGTGGCCCTCTTTGCTAGTTGATCCAGTATCGTGCGTGGCTTCACTTGATAGAGGTAATTGTTGTTCCCCTCAAGCAATACGCCCTCATCTGTGACTACAACATGTGAAACCTGGCAAACCATAGGCGTGCATTTCATTCTGTTGATAACCAAGGAAGGATTGATGCTGTGCTTAGCGTTGATAGCAATCCTCATGCCAGGTTTAATCATGTCTGCTCTGATCGGTAGTTTTATGTCCATTGGTTTTGTTGAACAACTTGTTTAACAAATCAAGTAGATACCCAGTTCATGTTTCCTGAGGCGCTTTTTTCTGGTCGGTAACCTCGCTTAAAAAGGATGTCTCGAACTGCGCTAGCTTTGGGTCTCTCTAGGAAGTCCCCAGCTGAATACCTGCGCTCTAATTCCTTGTTGATAGTCGTCGTGGGTACCGATGAGGGCTTGCCAGTCTTAGAAGCTGCTAACTCATATATGTCAAGCATCTCAACAAGAACCTGCTCTAAGTCAGATTTCTGAGAGCCTACACGGGAATCAATGAACTCCCAGTAGGTACCTGCAACGCAGGCAGCAGCCTCAATAGAGTCCCACGCTTCAATGATTCTACCCGTGGATAACAAATCAATCATTATCTCCTTTCGCTCACTGGTAACGGCTTTTGGCCATTTTTTATATCTCTTAAGCGCAGTCTTGAACTTGCCGTATACGTGAACGTTTAGCGAGCCCATTTGACCTGCATCGGTGCCATAGACCGGCATATAAGCCTTTTTGAACATACCTGACCAGTCGAGTTCATCGAAGTCTATGCGCTCAGTCATGTCGAACTCAGGACGCTCAGCTTCATTCATTTGCTCCCACTTCTCATGAAAGGTAAACACTAAACGACGCTTGAGTTCTCTAAGATCATGGCATTCGTGGATAGGATCAACTGAGCTAATGAGCTTAGTGCTAAACGTTCTGAACTCAATGTTCTCACCGTTGCCGGGTTGCGCAATAGTTAGTCTGTCATCAGCTTTCTTGTATCCACATAGGATTAAGCTCCTAAGCTTGTTGTCTGCACCCTGAAAAGTAGAGCTATAAACGTTATCGAGTATCAACGCTGCTCCATCTAGCTCACTGATAGGTCCGTCTTCATCTGATTGATATTTAGTTGACTGCAAGTAGTTCCTAATGCTTGCAAATGTAGAGCCGTCGCCAAAAGCGATACCCTCACGTAATCCCCTAGCAAACTTGGCAATAGTAGACTTTCCCGACCCCTCAGGTCCGTAAGCCAGATGTATACCAAGGCACCTAGCCCACTTAGCATTAGTCCATGCATAGCTAATAGCAATAGGTAGCTGTATGTTGCTATACGGAAGTGCAATAGCCTTAGATAGTAGCTCGTAGCTATTCTGGTACGGCGTAAGTGAGTCATCCCAATAGTCCTCCCAGCTGTCGCTGTATGAATCTAGTACTGCTGTGATATCCATGCTCGTTTTTCATTGTTGTTCTCAGGGGAGGTTATTCTACTCCCCTATTTCATTTGTTGAACAAGTTGTTTAACAACTAAAGAATAGAGGTGAGCAGGTTCACATAGTCAGTAGTCGTGAGAGGTTGACCACCTTCAGCTACCAGCGTGATTCCCAGTTGTGCGAATCGGGGATCTTTGATAACAAATTCAGCTGCTGATAGCTTTTCTTGCGCACGTTCGAGCGGGCTTTTGTAGGTTTTTCCCGACCCTCCAGCTGGCGCTTTAAGTTCACTGGGTTTGAGCTGCCGTTCACCGTCTAGCTCAGTGGCAGAGTAAACTTTGGCTGAAATAAGCTCTAGTGTCTCTCTGTCAAAGCCCATCCCTTCATTGATAGACAGGAACCCTGAAATAGGCTTTTCACCATCAGTTTTTAGTTCCTTTAGTTGGTCATAAATGAAGTTCTCACAGATGTTAGCTTCAGACTTACTAACCTTGAAGTAAACAGTCTCAGGGAACTTAACTTCCTTGTCTTTCAGTTGAACTGCGTCACACCCGACAACGTGAGCAAAGCAATGAACCGCATCACCGTCAGGAATAACGTGCAAGTCGTCAAAGTCAACACGTACAGAGTAGGTATCACCCTTTTTAGGTTGAATCTTCGCAGTTTTATTTCTGTCGTCCTTAGGGAAAATGAAAGTGGTCATAGTTCTAGCGTCCTGTAGTTTTGTACTTGAGTTTGATTGATGAGAAAGTCTTCAGAGCCAACAACGTAAGCTTGCTTGAATTGGTTAGACGCAAACGCCCATTGCAGGGTAAAGAGCTTTCTCTCTAGGCGATAAGGTGTAGTGTTTATCCACTGTCCTTTAACTTCAAGGAGAACTTCCTTGAGCGGTAAGTAAAAGTCAGCCTTCCAGTAAGAGCCATCCGGCATAGGTACTTTGTGCTGAGGAATAACTACTTCACCTGCCCTATTGAGGTAGATGTAAACACCAGCCTCTAAAGTGGAGTCAAATCTTATAGCTCCTTCCTGAGGGTGAAACAGCTTGAATGGATTCCCAGGTATTACCCAGCATTGTTTTTTATTTATCTTCTTTCCTTGCTTTTTTGTACGCTTCGGACAGGATGGGTTGTAGTTCATTCCATTTGATCCCTTTGAAGTTCGAGAAAAACCGTTTTGCAAGCCACGCAACGACATAATCACGTCCGTAATGAATTACCCTGACTTCGTGGCTCTCTTTGAACTTGCTATCTCCTTTGATGCCACACTTTTTCACTACTGTGTCACCGTCATCAGTAATCATTGCCTTACTTGGGCAGGTTAAGAACACATTCCCCAGTAACTCATGCCATTCGATAGTTTCCATTAGTCTTCTAGTTGTATTCCATGAACAACTGCAATGTTCAGCTGTCGTTGTGCTTTTGATAGTGCATCCTGCTCACTGAAGCCAGTAAAAGAGAGATTAGAGATTACTTTCTCTCCCTGTAGGATTGCTCTAATGAGATACTGGTTCTCAGTCTGGTCACTTTGATATGACACCTGTAATCCTCGCGTCAGGTTCGTCTGCAATAAGTTCAAGTACTGGCATTTGAGCATCAAGCATAGAAGAGGCTTCTACTTCAAATTCTTTTGTCTCTGCTTCATTTTCTGGGAGAATTTCACCATCGTACCAAGTGACAATCACTATGAATTCCTTCATGCTATGCAGCTACCCTCGTAAAGGTGCAGCACAAGAGGTTATCGCTACAGTAGTTTTGAGTCTCCTGCAAAGAAGCGCCTACAAATCCAGCAACAACAGTGTCGCTTGGAGTGAACTCCCATCCAAATGAAGTTTCCGTGATAGAACCGACCGGCTTGGGTCCGATATAAACTAGATATCCCATTTTGAGTTAAGATCTGAGTGATTTACATGAGAGGGGGATGATTGCCCCCTTTTTTCTTGCCTGAGAGTTCTAGAAGCTTAAATGGTCTAAAGCTTTTTGAATTTGATATTCGCAGTTCTCCAGTTGAGGGTTCTCCAGCGCAAACTGTAGTTCCACCCTTGCTAACTGGATCTGTCCAAGAACGTGGTTGTGCTCTCTGCCTGATACGGGTTTGTTGTTCTGCTCATGCTTCTTTAGGTACAAGCGGGCAGAATCACGGTCAAGATCCGGAATCTCTCTTAGTAGGGCTGTAACTGTTAGGTTCTCGTCTGGCTTTCCTTCGATAGTGTGAATTGCGGTATAAACTTCTTCGGGAATTGAAATCTGATCTAAAAGATTAATCATGGTGTCTTGATTGCTGGAAGTTTTCAAGTTTTCAGGAAACAAAGCAGCTGTTTTGTTTAACTACTTTGCTTGTGGTTTTGATTATTGCCATAAATCAAGATGATGTCAAGGGGGTTTACGGCTTTTCCCCACTTATTTGAAAATAATGCACCAACTCAAACTCACTAAGACGCCAAAAACCAAGCCCTGTCAGTGAAACCAAGACTTAAACAAACTATGACCAGAATTGAGGAAACAGTATATATATGTTTACTGAGAATCGGAACTTTCTTGCTCTAACTCATCGATAGCTTCTTTAGCTTCTTTAGTTTTCTCGTAAATTAGTTCTTGAATATCAGCTTCAGTTATTTGCTCAGGGACTGACAGTCGTTTAGTGGGTAAAGGATTGCCTTCGTAGTCTACATACTTAGATTTACGTCCAGAGCCTTCTCTAGAGCCACCATGTCCGCTCATTTTCGGATCATTTCAAGCACAACTACCTATTGTACACGTAGTGCTCGTTAATACATTTGATCTGATTTTACGTAGTACAGGCGAACTGAGGGGTTTTCAGGCTGAGTAAGGTAGTCTTATAGGGTTATTTGTTTTACAAATTGTTATACAAACAGAATATGACTGGTTGGATCATTTGTGGATACGAAAGTGAAGGTACACCTACCAATGAAGTTACTGCTATCTGGAATGGCGCAAAACTTATCAAAACCTCTGACATCAATAAAGCTCGCTTTCTACCTCAGGATAGTACAACCCTAAATCAGCTGCGCAAAACCAAAGCAGGAGTGCAAGGCAGCTATACAGATTACGACATCAGAGCAGTCAAAGTAAGCAGAGCGCTAACCATGATTTAGCTAGCTATTATGCTTTTGTTAAACAAGTTGTTTAACAACGAGAATATTAGCTGATGCCGTAGTGATTCATCAACGAAGTTACAAGGGTTTCAGGCTCGCTTGGGATATCTGAAGCATTCCATGTTGCTAGCATTTTGAACCTAACGCCCCTAACGAACACTCGTACTATGTCGTTAGCGCTAGCAATGGAGTCAACGAACTGATCGATGGACAGTGTTCCATTTATCCATACCTTCAGGTTGTTAGTTTCCACCTTGAAGGCAGCTAAGAAAAACTCATCATCTGCGGGTATGGCACCACCACTTACCCAGCCTTGACTACCATCAGTTTTCGGTGCGTTGACTATCATTTGATTCTGATCATTCACCTTAAAGATGACGTGGTTACCTATAGCGATTAAGCCTCTGTCATTCTCGTCTGGGTTGCTACCCTTTACAGATAAGACAGCAATTACCATCCTATTAGCTGTAACGAGCACTGAACCCTGTGACTGAAGGAACGAAAACTCAACATTCGTGTCTAGCACTCCACTTGATACATCAATGGGTCCATGAGTGACATTAGCCGTGTATTGCGTACCAATGAGTTCAGTAATAGCAGTTTCACTACCTGAATAGAATGGACCTGGAAAATCTGAGTAAAGTTGCTCTAAAGCGAATAAACTAGCGCCTGGGTAAGCATCTAACGGGAATGAACCCTGTACATCATCCTCTACGCGATCAGCTATTCGGCTGATCTCAGCAATCTGTATGTCTTTATCAGTATGAGCCTGCTGAAGCTTGCCTTTTACCACTCTTAGCGACTCAAGGGACATGCCCACGTAAACCATTGCTGCATCAACGCTCTGGTGGAACCCTTCCCCAGTGTAGAAAGATTGATTGCCTTCAGTGTCAATGCCAATTAGAGCGTACACGTTAAATTCCTAAGTAGTTTACTGAATACTCACCAGAGTTAGCAGGTAGCACAATGGTTTTTGCTTGCCTTACGTTAGTTCGTGCGTAAAGTCCCTTTGTTTGGCTCCCATTCACGGTGTAGAGATTATTGTGGAATGGTTCAACCTTGAGATCTTCTGTACCTGACAATATTTCTATAGTTTCGTCTGTAGTTGGGTTAAATAGTAGAACTTTCTCCCTAGATTCCTCTTCCCTGAGAGTAACGGTTAGTTCTCCTGCTATAGACTTATACCCCGTAACTGCAATGGTATTTACGTTCTCGTACCAAGGAATGATTATTTGGTTGAAATGCCTATTGAAAGAACGCCTGATGTCATTAAAATAGACTATCCCGTCCCTTTCTTCACCTGTACTGACGTAGAGCTTAGCAATAAAGCTTCCATCAGCCCAATACCCTGAGGTTTGATAGTATTGTCTAACTTTTACTTCTATGAGAGAAGCATAGCCAGGTAGGTTAAATGTCTCAGTGGTTTGATTAGATGAATCAAAGTTCAGGGATAGTTTAGTCATAGTCTGCGTGAAAATGGAATATAGCGCCTATCTCTGCTAGCGATGTGAGACTCTAGATAATTTATCCTCTCTTCTAGCCTTTCTTGCTTATCGAGGGCATGATTTACGCTGTCTTGGACTTTATCTAGCTTCATCTCTATAGGATGAATGATTTTATCCTTGAGTTTGAAAACCATGCCCCCAACAGCGCTAACGTTGAGGAAAACACTAAGTAAAAGTGCGATTCCTTCAAGGTTCATTAGCCTAGTAGAGTGCCAACAGCGATGGTGACTGTAGCTTCAGCAATGCGAACATCACGGTCGGGGAACTGAGACTGTAGCTGTCCCTTGGCGATACGCAAAGATTGAATGTCGTTACCCTCAATCTCAGTGTACGTCTCACTTAGAGATGCATCGGCGTTCCAGCCAGCACCAGTGTAATATTCATCAACTGCATCGGCTTCACCGGGTGCGCTCACAAGAATCCAAACCATTGTCTTTCTCCGTTGTTAAACAAGTTGTTATACAATTGAAAATGAGAGGGCTTAAGGCTAGCCGACAGTTGTAGTAGTCTTCACAGATGCGATGATTCGAGTGATCTTCGCGCCTGTCTTGTAGTTGTCGCCATTCGCCTGCTGAGGGAAGGTATCACTATTTGCAAACGAAACAGGAATAGAAACACTGCCAGAGCGTCCCCCTGCGCGTTCATAGGAAACTTTATACAAAACAGCGAAACCACCTAGGACAATACGTCCTTTACCGGTAGCAACTAAAGCTTTGTTCTCAGGTTCTGCTTTAGTCCAGCCTGCTTTGGTGAGGAATCCTTCAGTGATGTCAGTGTAGAACGTCATCTTTGCATATGAGTTTTGGCCCACAAGCATGTAATACGTATCTTTTCTCCGTCCTTGGTTAGCCATAATCTTGCTCCGAAACGTGTATCCAATTTATAGCAGTAGATTCCGTGCATATTACCTAACTGAAACTTATAGGTTTCCGCTACATTATGCGCAACTATTGACTTTCTTTTAACAACCCTGTTAGCACTGGTTGCATGTATGGAAAACAAACAAAAAAGGCTTAACTTCACTATGCAATTCCAAGCTGCTCACATTCCGAACGATATTGACACGTATGAGAAGTTAGCGTGCTGGGCTTCTACTGTTTTGAACGCTCACGGCTACGCTTTGGACTATAACGAGCGTCCACCATCAGTTGTTACTGGTGATAGCGGGATTCAGTCTCAATTTGAAAGAAACGGTGCTTTCATCTCTCACCAAAAGGACCCACGTCTAGTATTTCGTAATGCGTTCCTTCTGGAGGATGATTATGCCTCTTCTGCTTATTCCATGGAATATCAAGCAGTTAAAGAAGTGATTACAGCTCCCGTTAACGTGGACTTTATCCAACAATAAAATGCCCACACCGACTACCATCTCAGGTGCTAGAGAATTCCTGAATAACGCGTATATCTCGCCTTCTGCCAATAGGCCAGGGGTTAGGACGCGTTCTGATGCAAATCTGATTAAATCACTAAATAGGGTTTGCTGTTGAAGTCTGGTGCTCAACTCCAGCCAGGATTTCATTCTATTGAGACAGGCTTAAGTGCACGGAAAAGTAGCTAAAATGCTCAGAACCCTTGCACCGAATCAGGGAAATGTACCGACAATCTTCACCT